>JAUSQB010000485.1 GCA_030652715.1 Rugosibacter sp. | reverse complement strand
CGGCAGCACCAGCAAACCGCCGTGGTCATCCGCTATGCCTAGCTCACGTGACGAGCACAGCATGCCAAAACTCTCTGTGCCACGCACTTTGGCTTGCTTGATGTCCATGCCGGGCAAGCGAGCGCCCACCACAGCACAAGGCACTTTTAATCCAGCGGCCACATTCGGCGCGCCGCAAACAATATGCAACAGCTCGCCCTGCCCTGCATCCACAGAGCAGAGATTGAGCTTATCGGCATCAGGGTGTTTTTCGACTGTCAGCACTTGCGCCACAAACACACCAGAAAACTCAGGCGCAACGGTCTTGACTTCTTCCACTTCCAACCCCGCCATGGTCAGCACATGACAGAGCGCTTCAGTATCAAGTGGCGGGTTGCACAGGCTGCGCAGCCAGGATTCAGAAAATTGCATAATCAGGTGATCAACGTGAGCGTGGGTTTAATTGAATTGCGCAAGAAAACGCAAATCGCCTTCAAAAAACAAGCGCAAATCAGGAATAGAGTAACGCAGCATCGCCAAGCGATCCGGCCCCATGCCAAAGGCAAAACCGGTGTACTTTTCAGGGTCGAAACCACCAAACCGCAGCACGTTCGGATGCACCATGCCGCAACCTGCAATTTCCAGCCAACGACCTTGCAGTGATCCACTCGTAAAGGCCACATCAATCTCGGCAGAGGGCTCAGTGAAGGGGAAAAAGGATGGGCGAAAACGCACAGTCATATCGTCCGACTCAAAGAATCGACGCAGAAAATCTGCAACTACGCCTTTCAGATCGGCAAAGCTGACATGTTCACCGATCCACAAACCCTCGACCTGATGAAACATGGGCGAATGCGTGGCATCGGAATCCACACGATAAACCCTGCCCGGGCAAATCACACGCAGCTCAGGCAGCGTGTCGAGATGTTTGTAGCGCTCGACATGAGTCAGCATGGTACGAATCTGCACCGGGCTGGTATGCGTGCGCAGCAGCACGTCATCTTGCACTTTGCCATCTTCACCCTTGAGATAGAAGGTGTCGTGCATCGAACGCGCCGGATGGTTTTCAGGCGTATTCAACGCCGTGAAATTGTGCCAATCTGTTTCAATCTCAGGGCCATCGGCCACATCGAAACCGATTGAGCGAAAAAGCTGCTCAATGCGCAGAAGGCTTTTAGTGACCGGGTGCAGGCTGCCACGCGGCATGCCTCGCCCTGGCAAGGTGATATCCAGCGATTCAGTGGCTAGTTGCGCCTCAAGGCGGGCATTTTTTAGTTCCTCGCGCCGTCTCACCAGCGCCGACT
>JAUSQB010000473.1 GCA_030652715.1 Rugosibacter sp. | reverse complement strand
CGGCAGCCTGCTGCTGCTGCACACGCGCCTCAGCCTCCGCACGAATTCTCGCTTCACGAGCGTTCCGTGCCTCAAACTCAGCTGCCTGAATTGCAGCTAATTGTGCCTGACGTTTCGCTTCCGCATCGCGTAAGGCACGCTCAGCCGGATCTATGATCGACTTTGCTTTTGGTTTTGCTGTGGAACGTACAACAGCAGCCTTTACCTCAGGCTTTACAGTTTGCTCGTCTTGCGCGACCGGCAACTGCGGTGCCGTATCTGCTGCATCAGCACTAACAACAAACGACTCACCATCCGTCACGGAAGGTTCGACTTTTTCAGCGCTAGCTTCTACCGTAGATGAAGCGCCAGCCTTATCCGCCTCGCCACTCGCTGACGCAATGATTTTCTCCGTTACTGCCGCATCTGCCACTACAGGTCCGGCTTCTTTCGCTGGCACCATCTCCGGCTCAACCCGAGCCTCCTCTTGGGGTTTTATCTTGTCCTCTAGCGACTGTTCGATAACCGGTTCTTTTTTTTGCGGCTCAGCAGCCTCGCTCACATCTCGCTTGACGAACACTCGCTTTTTGCGTACCTCAACCGGTATGGTACGAGATCTGCCTGCCGCATCCGAAGACTTTATCTCGGTCGTCTGTTTACGCGTCAAAGTAATCTTCGACTTAGGCTTGGCTTCTCCGTGCGACTTGCGCAGATAATCCAGCAGGCGCGTTTTATCCTGCTCCGACATCGCATCGCTAGGAGCTTGTTTTTCAACACCGGCCTTGGCAAGTTGATCCAGCAGATCAGGAGTCGGCATTTTCAGCTCGGTCGCAAATTCAGAAACAGTCATCAAAGCCATGCCTTTACCCTCATTCTTCCTCAGCAAACCAATGGGCACGCGCAACGACAATCAAGGCTTTTGCCTGATCAGCGTCCATCCCAGTCATTTCAATTAATTCATCGACTGCCAGGTCCGCCAATGCTTCACGATCCGTAACACCGTTCCTCGCCAGCTTTGCCGCCAGTCCAGCGTCCACCCCCTTTAATACGAGCAGATCTTCAGATACCTTATCCAGTTGCTCTTCATCCACAATGGCTGCGGTTAATAAGACATTCCGCGCACGTTCGCGCAACTCATTAACAACCACTTCATCAAACGCATCGATTTCAAGCATTTCTGCTAACGGCACATAAGCAATCTCTTCTAACGAAGAAAAACCTTCTTCAATCAGAATATTCGCCACCTCTTCATCAACATCGAGCTTTTCAACAAACAAAGCACGAATCGATGCAGACTCAGTGGCTGACTTTTCTTGTGACTGCTCAACCGTCATCAGATTGATTGTCCAACCCGTCAATTCAGAAGCCAAACGTACATTTTGTCCGCCGCGACCAATCGCAATGGCAAGATTGGCTTCATCCACAACCACATCCATTGCGTGCTTCTCTTCGTCCACCATGATGCTTTGCACTTCTGCCGGTGCTAGAGCGCCAATCACGAACTGAGCCGGGTCTGCCGACCAATTGATGATATCAACCCGCTCGCCAGACAATTCATTGGTGACTGCAGTGACTCGCGAACCACGCATACCGACACAGGTTCCAATGGGGTCAACACGGGGATCATTCGATTTGACGGCAATTTTTGCCCGCATGCCTGCGTCACGTGCAGCCGCCTTGATTTCCAGCAAACCATCTTCAATTTCAGGCACCTCAAGCTCGAACAGCTTCATGATGAACTCAGGTGCGGTGCGCGACAAAATCAACTGCGGGCCGCGCGCCTGCCGATCAATCTTCATCAGCCAAGCCCGTACGCGATCGCCAGGGCGAAGATTTTCTTTGGGGATCATCTGGTCACGCGGCAACAAGGCCTCAATGCGCCCTACCTCAATGATGGCACTACCCCGATCCAATCGCTTAACCGTACCGCTGACAAGATGCTCCTTGCGCTCAAGGAAATCATTCAGCATCTGCTCGCGCTCGGCATCGCGAATTTTTTGCAGAATGACTTGCTTGGCTGCCTGCGCGCCAATACGACCAAAATCGATGGGCTCCATGACTTCTTCGATGTACTCTTCCAGCCCGATATCCGAAATTTCGAGCTGAGCCTCTGTCAGCCCTTTTTGCACCTCAGGATTGTCTACTGCGCCGTCCTCAACAACCAGCCACCGCCGGAACGCCTCGTACTCACCGGTTTCGTGGTCAATTTCGACACGAATATCAGCCTCATCGTTGACACGCTTCTTGGTCGCTTGCGCGAGCGCTTGCTCCAGCGCATCAAACACGATGTCTCTGGCGACATTTTTCTCGCGGGCCAAAGCATCAACCAACAGTAATAATTCACGGCTCATAGGTGGTTCTCCGACAATATTCAGAACGTTGGCACTAAACGCGCTCGATCCACGTTAGCTAGTGCAACCTCATGCAGTGCATCTTCAACTCGCAGACTAAAATTTTCTGCGCCTTCTTCGCCTGCCACGGCTTCAATGACACCTTTGAAATTACGCTGGCTCCCTAATGGAACGCGCAACTTCAACTGAATCTCACGACCAGTAAAGCGACGAAAGTCCGCCGCCTTGGTCAGCGCACGATCCAACCCGGGCGAGGACACCTCCAGCCGATCATAATCAATATTTTCAACCATAAAAACATGTGTCAACTGATGGCTCACCGTAGAACAGTCATCCACACTGATGCCACGCTTCGCCTGATCATCCGCTTCAGGATGATCAATAAAGACACGCAACAGCCTGGCGCGTGGGCTCGATTCCACTTCAACGAGCTCAAACCCCAGACCAGCCACAGTTTTCTCAATTAAATCATTAAGCTGCATTCATATACACGCACATCCGCTCGACAAATGAAAAATGGGCTGAAAAGCCCATTCTTTTCTCCCCCGAGAACGGTGCCAACTAAAGGTGCGAAATTATAGCAGAGGCCTCATTTCTCTGCAAAATCAATTCGATCGCTTGCTTCATTATCTGACAGGAAACTCAGGTCGTCGCCCTCTGCTTCATTATATGAAGATCGCGCAACTCCGGTTTTTTGCTCAGATGGCAAGAGTTTCAGCAAGGCTTCTACCTCGCCAGGCTCCAAGTCGCGGGATTGCCCTCGCTTCAGGCGAGGTGGCAGTTGTAGCGGGCCATACCGCACACGCATCAGGCGGCTCACGGTTAAGCCGACGGCCTCGAACATGCGCCTCACCTCGCGATTACGCCCTTCCGATAGCGCCACCCGATACCAGCGGTTAGCCCCTTCGCCACCGGATTCCACAATCAAATTAAAACGCGCCAACCCGTCCTCCAGTTGAACTCCCTGACGCAAACGCTCCAAAACTTCGGGCGTTGCCTCGCCCAAAACGCGCACGGCATACTCACGCTCGATTTGATACTTTGGATGCATCATCCGCTGAGCCAAACCGCCATCGTTGGTAAATAACAGCAAACCGCAGGAATTAAAATCCAGCCGTCCGATGGAAATCCATCGGCCATTTCTTAAGCGTGGCAGCTTGGTGAAGACGCTCGGCCGCCCCTGCGGGTCATCTTTGGAAACGATCTCACCTTCAGGCTTGTGGTACATCACCACACGCGGCAAGCGATGAGAAAACTTAAGCTGAACGAGCTTGCCATTAAGCCGAATTTTGTCGTCCGGGCCAACCCGCTGTCCAATATGGGCAGGCTCTCCGTTGACGTTAACGCGCCCGGCGCTAATCCACTCCTCAATCTCGCGACGCGAGCCGTGTCCCGCATCTGCCAATGCTTTTTGCAATTTTGGCGGATCACTAAAAACAGCCTGATGCCCCATCCCGCCTTGAATTTTCGGCGTGGTCTGTCGCGATCCTGCGCTATGATTACGCACCTCGGCCAATGCGCGTGAACTCCCTTGCGCAGCACGAAAAGGCGTGGCCTTGCGCGGCTTAGCTGAATTAATTGGCTTACGGGGCAAGCTACTACGCTTAGCCTTGGATGGTGCAACGGAAGTGCCTGGTTTTTTCATGGTGCCCTGCGGGCGAACCTCTGTTTCATCATTCTGTCGGCAGCACACGCTCACTGTGTGTAACCGATTCGGTAGTATCTTTGTTTATCTCTTCACTCACTGAGGCAACAAAATCAGCAGCCAGTGCCGCCTGATTCGGCTCGGTATTCATAATGCGCTCAATTTCGCTCAATGGCGGCAACTCGATCAAGCTACGCAAGCCAAGGTCATCCAGAAATATTTTTGTAGTCGCGTAAAGTGCAGGTCTGCCCGGCGCATCACGGTGGCCCACCACATCAATCCAGCCACGTGATTCAAGTGTTTTCAAGATATTGGGCGACACGGCCACACCGCGGATATCTTCAATATCTCCTCGCGTTACTGGCTGGCGGTACGCGATAATCGATAGCGTCTCCATCACGGCACGTGAATACTTGGGTGCTTTTTCATTTTTTAGCCGATCAATATAAACCTGATATTCGGGGCGTGTTTGAAAACGCCAGCCAGAAGCCAGGCGTACCAGTTCGACACCACGGCCTGACCAGTCACGTCGCAAATCGTCAAGCAATATCTGCCAGGTATCGTCATCAAACGTTTCATCGAAAAGTTTTTTCAGCTCAGACAAAGGCAAAGGCTCTGTCGCAACCAGCAAGGCGATTTCAAGCACACGTTTGTAATCATCCGGCTTATACAGTTCCTGCATCATCTACCTCAGGCAATCTTACATAAATCGGTGCCAGTGCTTCATTTTGCGTAATCTCCACCATCGATTCGCGAGCGAGCTCAAGCATGGCAAGAAAGCTGACAACCAGTCCCGGCGCGCCGAGCGTTAGATCAAACAGCTGTTCAAACAACATGTAGCCGCCTCCTTGCAAGCGACGCAAAATAAGACTCATGTGCTCCCTTACCGACAACTCCTCGCGATGAATCTTGTGATGCTGATGGTTTTTTACTTGTCTCATGAGCGAAAGCCAAGCCAGTTGCAGATCATGCAGACTCACTTCCGGCTGACGCTCGACTACTTTGTCTGCAATCCAGACCGTCACCCACTCAAAATCCCTGCCGGCTTGAGGTAACTCTTCCAGATTAGCGGCAGCGGCTTTCATCCGTTCATACTCGACCAGACGGCGCACCAGCTCGGCGCGCGGGTCTTCGGCCTCGCCCTCTTCGACACGCGGAATGCGGGGTAACAACATGCGCGACTTGATCTCGATCAGCATTGCAGCCATCAGCAGGTATTCGGCCGCCAGCTCAAGGTTGTGTTTGCGCATGGCTTCAACATAAGCCAGATACTGCATCGTCAATGGTGCCATGGGAATATCCAGCACATTGATATTGGCGCGGCGTATCAGATACAACAATAAATCCAGCGGGCCTTCGAAAGATTCGAGAATAATCTCCAACGCATCCGGCGGGATGTAAAGGTCACGCGGCATCTCAACCATGACTTCGCCATAGACCTTGGGCAGATGGGGCTGGAGTAACGCATCCATAAAAGTCGGTGCTGGTGATACGGCGCCAACGCTTACTAACGCATCATCCGAAGACTGCATCACGAGTAATCAATCCCTATGGCTTCGCGCACATCACGCATCGTCTCCTGCGCCAGCTTGCGTGCTTTTTCGCACCCGTCGGCAATAATATTCTTAACGAGCTGCGGGTCTTCCTCATACATTTTTGCACGCTCCCTCATCGGTTCCTGTTCCTTTAGCACCGCGTCGATCACCGGTTGCTTGCATTCAATACAGCCTATCCCGGCTGAACGACAGCCCGTTTGCACCCATTGCTTGACTGTATTATCCGAGTAAATCTGGTGTAATTGCCACACGGGACACTTGTCCGGGTCGCCCGAATCGGTGCGGCGTACACGCTGCGGATCGGTCTGCATAGTGCGAATTTTTTTGGTGATGGATTCCGCATCCTCACGCAGCGCAATCGTATTGCCGTAGGATTTGGACATCTTTTGCCCATCCAGCCCGGGCATACGCGAAGCTTCCGTCAACAAGGCATCGGGCTCGACCAGGATCATTTTGCGCGTACCCTCCAGCCAGCCAAACAAGCGCTCACGGTCGCCAAAAGACAGGCTCTGCGCTTCATTCAACAGCACGTGCGCCTCATTCAACGCCTCTTCCTCCCCTTGCTCCTGGTAGCGCGTGCGCAGTTCTTCGTAAAGCTTGGCGCGCTTGTTACCCAGTTGCTTCATCGCCTCCCGCGCCTTGCCTTCAAAATCCGGCTCGCGGCCATACAGATGGTTAAAGCGTCGCGCAATCTCGCGCGTAAACTCAATGTGCGGCACTTGGTCTTCACCCACCGGCACGCGATTGGCGCGATAAATCAGGATATCAGCCGCTTGTAACAGGGGATAGCCAAGGAAACCATATGTCGTCAAATCCTTGTGCGTCAACTTCTCCTGCTGATCCTTGTACGTCGGCACGCGCTCCAGCCAGCCCAGCGGCGTCATCATTGACAACAACAGATGCAGCTCGGCGTGCTCCGGCACTTTGGACTGAATGAAAATTGTGGCTTGCGTCGGATCAACGCCCGCCGCCAGCCAATCGATCACCATATCGTAAGAATTCTGAGTAATCGTGCCCGGCTCATCGTAAGCCGTGGTTAGCGCATGCCAGTCAGCGACAAAAAACAGGCAGGGAAACTCATGCTGCAACTTGATCCAGTTGGCCAATACGCCGTGGTAGTTGCCAAGATCCAAACTCCCGGTACGACGCATGCCGGAAAGAAATTTTTCTGCGTACATAATGATCAGTAAAAACCTAAAAGCCGAAGATGCTCGTTAGCAAAGAAAAATATACGCCCAACAATGGGCGCAAAATACGCTCCAGACCGCCAAAAAACAGCAGCGCAAGGAGAATCGGCAGCCCCCAGCGCTCAAGCTGGGAAAACTTCCACGCGGCGCGCGGTGGCAACAAGCTCACCACAATGCGCCCACCATCTAACGGGAGCAAGGGTAATAGATTGAGCAACATCAACACCCCGTTGATGACCATCCCTATCTTGGCCATTTCACGCAGAGCATCAGAATACAGGGTTTCCGGAAAGCCGATCACCACTTTGAACAGCAGCGCCCAACCTAAAGCCATCACCAGATTCGCCGCCGGACCAGCCGCAGCCACCCATAGCATGTCCTGCTTCGGATGGCGCAATTTGCCGAAATCCACCGGTACAGGCTTGGCCCAGCCAAACAACATGCCACCGGATGAAAGCAGCAAAATCACCGCCGGAACAAGGATTGTTCCTATCGGATCAATATGCCGCAGCGGATTAAGGCTGATACGTCCCAATTTCCACGCCGTCGGGTCGCCAAAGTGCCGTGCAGCATAGCCGTGCGCAGCTTCGTGCAGCGTGATGGCGAAAATCACAGGCAGGGCGGAAATTGCCAGCGTTTGAATAATATTCATGGAGGATACGAATTCTATCAGACAGGATCAATCCAGCCCGCAGGGTGCCAGCGGCCCACGACCCGCACGTACCAGCTCTGGCTGATCAGCGGTCAGATTGATCACTGTGGTCATCTCGATGCCGCAATGTCCTGCATCAATCACCGCATCCAGTTGCTTTTCCAAACGTTCGCGAATCTCATCCGCATCAGCCAATGGCAACTCATCGCCCGGCAAAATGAGCGTTGAACTCAGCAGTGGTTCATCCAGTTCCGCCAGCAATGCCAATAGCACCGGATGATCCGGCACACGTAAACCAATGGTTTTGCGCTTGGGATGCAGCACGCGGCGCGGCAGCTCTTTGGTGCCCTCAAGAATAAAGGTATAGCTGCCCGGCGTGGTCGCCTTGAGCAAACGGAATTGCATGTTATCCACTCGCGCATATTTTGCAATTTCGGAAAGATCGCGGCACATCAGCGTGAAATGGTGCCGTTCGTCGACACCGCGAATGGCACGGATACGATCCAGCAAAGGCGCATAACCCGTCACACCGACCAGCGAATACGCGGCGTCTGTTGGCACTGCCAACAGACCGCCGCTACGCAGAATTTCTGCGGCCTGTTTGATCAGACGCCGCTGCGGGTGCTCAGGGTGAATTTGAAATAGTTGTGCCAAAAATCAACTCCGTTTTTAATTCCACTGTGCCCAGACGGGCGTCAAATCTTCAGGCAAATCCGGCAACTTGCCCAGATCCATCCAGCTTTCGCCCGGGCCATGAAAATCCGAACCGCGCGACGCCAGAAAACCGAACTCGCGACAGACGCTGGCAAACTCTTTGGCTTCTTCCGGCCCTTGCGCACCAGACAACACTTCAATGCCCTGCCCGCCCAGATCACGAAAGGTGGTAAACAACTTCCGGCGCTGAGCTTTGGTCAGTCGATAACGCGCCGGATGAGCGATGACCGCCGTACCGCCAGCGCCGACTATCCAGGCAACCGAATCTTCCAGCGTCGCCCAGGAATGCGCCACATAGCCCGGTTTGTCCTTTGCCAGCCAGTGATCGAAAACGGTTTTGGTGTCTTTAGCGCAGCCCTGCTCCACAATATAACGGGCGAAATGCGCACGGCTGATCATGGCTGGATTACCCGCATACTTTAGCGCGCCTTCGTAAGCGCCATGTATGCCCACCTTGTCCAGTTCCGCCGCCATCTCTGCAGCACGCGCGTCGCGCCCGCTGCGCACTTTTTGCAAGCCTGCCTGCAATGCCCTGTTATTTGGGTCAACCGCCAGCCCAAGGACATGCACGGTTTGATCATCACCCCAGGAAATTGAAATTTCCACGCCATCGATAAACCGCAACCCCAACTCCGCTGCGGTAGCGCTCGCCTCAGGCAGGCCGCTCAACTCATCGTGATCAGTCAGCGCCAGCAGATCCACACCATTTTCATGTGCGCGGCGTACCACCTCGGCAGGCGACAGCATGCCGTCCGACAAGCTGGAATGGCAATGCAGATCGGCGTTAATGGCTTTCATTGTGGTCTCATTGCGCAATAGCTCCGCGCGTAAAAAAATCGTCAATCCATTGTGCCACTTTCTGCGGCTGATCATGCTGCATATTGTGCCCAGCATCCGGCAACACGACTTCACGGATATGCCCAAAGCACCCCACATGCTGACGATAGTTCGCCGATTCCAAATCAAAATACTTCTTGAATGCGGTCGATTCTGCGGCAATAACCCATAGCACGGGCGCTGTCACCTGCCGCCAGATCGCCATGGCCTCTTCCAGCCGATACGGAATAGGATTGGACCAGCGGTGGCAGGGATCAATCGCCAGATGAATTTCCTGCTGTTTATTATCACCTGTTTTCTCTACACCCAGATGCGCTGCAAGAAACTCCGCCTGCGCAGCGGACAAGCGTGGATTATCATTCTGCAAGCGCGCCGCCAGTGCAACGTAATTGGGATAAAGGCGAAACCCTTTTCCTTGGACATCGCGCGTTTGCAACAACCATTTTGCATACCGTATCGGCGCTTCTGTCACCGGGCAATCAGGCAGCCCAAAACCTTCGAGATTGACCAGCCCCGCCACACGCTCCGGACGCAGCCCCGCATACAAACACGCCACGTTGCCCCCCATGCTGTGCGCCACCAAACGCACCGGTGAATTCTGCGAATAATGTTCCAGCAAGGCATCGAGATCAGCCACATAATCGGGAAACCAGTAGCTGTCACCATTCCATTGCGATAGCCCAAACCCGCGCCAGTCGGGCGCCAGCACACGCCAGCCCTGCGCAAGACTGTCCACGACAAACTGCCAGGTGGCTGACGTATCGCCCCAGCCATGCAGCATGACCAGCAGCGGCGCACGCGGATCATCTTGCCAGCAGCGCACATGAACGCGGCGTCTGCGTAGTGACAGAAATTCGGAATGACTGGGTTTCATGGTTACAGTTTAGCAGCGGGTCTTGCCAAGCCCTGCGCAATCAACACCGCGATTCGATCCACAATGGTTCGACTACAATCCACGCGAGATTTTCTCCTGCCCCCGCAACAACTCAACTGATATTCGACCATGGCCACCAAAGCTTCTGATAGCCGCGCAAGCACTTATGATGAATCCTCCTTCCGCGTTCTGAAAGGCTTAGAACCCGTGCGCGAGCGGCCGGGCATGTACACCCGCACAGATTCGCCCGCGCACATCATCCAGGAAGTAATCGACAACGCCGCCGATGAAGCCCTCGGCGGTTACGCTAAAAATATTCACGTCACGCTCCACCAGGATGGCGCCATTACCGTCGTGGATGATGGCCGGGGCATTCCCGTCGGCATGCATCCGGAAGAAAAAATTCCTGTGGTTGTCCTGGCCTTTACGCGCCTGCATGCCGGTGGCAAATTCGATAAGCGCTCAGGCAATTCCGCCTATGCTTTTTCTGGCGGGTTGCATGGCGTGGGCGTGGCGGTGACCAATGCGTTGTCCAAGCGCGTAGCGGTTGAAGTACGCCGCGAAGGCAAGATATGGCAAATCGATTTTTCAGAAGGCGGCGAAAAAATTAGCCCGCTGAAAGAAGCCGGTCCCTGTGGCAAACAAACCGGCACCCGTGTGAGCGTGTGGCCTGACGGAAAGTATTTCGACACGCCTACCGTATCATCCGTTGAGCTAGAGCGCTTGTTGCGCTCAAAAGCCGTGCTACTCCCTGGCGTCACCGTGCGCCTTGATACTGAGCAAGTGAACGGCAGCATCAGCAGCAAAACCTGGAGCTATCCGCAAGGCCTGGCTGGCTATCTGGTTGAACTGGCCGGGAGCGCTGAAAATATCGCCCCACTGTATGCCGCCGAAAAATATGCCGATAGCGACCACGCCGACTTTGCCTCCGGTGAAGGCGCTGCCTGGGTCATTGGTTGGTTTATTGAAGCTGTCGCCTCTGAGTCGTATGTCAATCTGATTCCTACCGTTGCGGGCGGCACACATGAAGCCGGTCTGCGCGCCGGTGTTTTTGAGGCAGTTAAATCCTTCATTGAACATCGCGCCCTGCTGCCACGCGGTGTCAAATTGCAGCAAGATGATGTCTGTGGCCGCATGGCCTATGTACTATCCACGCGCCTGCTTGATCCACAGTTTCAAGGCCAGGTCAAAGAAAAACTCAATTCGCGTGAAGCTGTCAAGCTGGTATCCAGCATGATTCGCGATCCTTTTGAAATATGGCTCAATCAACACGTTGAGGCAGGCCGTGCCATTGCAGAATTAGCCATACACCAAGCCCTCGCGCGGCAAAAAAATGCGCAGAAAGTGGAAAAAAGAAAACAGTCTGGCGTTGCCGTGTTGCCCGGCAAGCTCTCCGATTGCGAATCCACGTTATTGAGCGAAAACGAGCTCTTTTTAGTGGAAGGGGATTCCGCCGGTGGATCGGC
>JAUSQB010000453.1 GCA_030652715.1 Rugosibacter sp. | reverse complement strand
AAAAGCCGCCTTCGGGCGGCTTTTCTTTTTCTGCTGGTTTGTTTAAGAGTTACCATCCTTCTTTTACGGGTTTTGGAGTGGCACATGATCAAGGTAGGCATTGTTGGAGGTACAGGCTATACGGGGGTTGAGCTCTTGCGGCTGCTCGCCCGACATCCAGAAGTTGAGTTGTTGGCAATTACTTCGCGAGGAGAGACGGGGACGCCTGTAGCAGAAATGTTTCCTAGTCTGCGTGGGTCGGTTGATCTGAAGTTTAGCGATCCAAAGGATGCGCCACTGGCAGCGTGTGATATTGTTTTCTTTGCGACACCCAATGGTGTTGCCATGCAACAGGCGGTACAGTTGCTGGATGTTGGCGTCAGGGTGGTCGATCTGGCAGCTGACTTTCGCATTCAAAATATTGCTGAGTGGGAAAAGTGGTACGGCATGAAACACGCTAGTCCTGAACTGGTAGCAGAGGCAGTCTACGGACTGCCTGAAGTGAATCGATCCGCTATTCGGCATGCCAGACTGGTTGCAAATCCTGGTTGTTATCCAACGGCAACCCAGCTTGGATTTTTACCTTTGGTTGAATCAGGGTGTGTCGATTTGAGCTCCTTGATTGCCGACGTCAAATCTGGTATTTCTGGTGCTGGCCGAAAAGCAGAAACTTCATCGTTATTTTCTGAGGCGGCAGATAATTTCAAGGCATATGGTGTTTCTGGGCATCGCCATTTGCCTGAAATTCAGCAGGGTCTTGCGCGTGTGGCAGGAGGAGGGGCTGTCGGGCTAACTTTTGTTCCCCATTTAACCCCAATGATTCGTGGCATTCATGCCACTCTCTATGCGAGGATTGCCCGAGAAGCTGATTTTCAGCAGTTATTTGAAAGCCGTTATGCCTACGAGCCTTTTGTTGATGTATTACCGTCTAATTCGCACCCTGATACGCGATCCGTACGAGCTGCCAATATTTGTCGGATTGCGGTTCATCGCCCCCAGGAGGGCAATGTGCTGGTTGTGCTTTCGGTAATTGATAACCTTGTCAAGGGAGCAGCAGGTCAGGCGGTACAAAACATGAATATCATGTTTGGGTTTGACGAATGTACCGGCCTGTCACAAATTCCCGTATTACCTTAAAAATAGAGGTTACTTGAAATCGTGAGTAATGTGCGCATATGCTATCCTTGGCACATGTTTTAAGGAGAACACCATGAATGCAGTGACAGAAATGCCCGCACCATTTAATTTTACGGACAATGCGGCAAAAAAAGTCAAAGAGTTGATCGATGAAGAAGGTAATCCAGAGTTGAAGTTGCGTGTTTTTGTCTCTGGTGGCGGTTGCTCAGGGTTTCAATATGGCTTTACCTTCGATGAGGTCGTCAATGATGACGATACCGCGCTCAATAAAGATGGCGTGACGCTTCTTATCGACCCGATGAGCTATCAATACTTGGTAGGCGCTGAAATTGATTATAGCGAAGGCCTGGAAGGCTCACAGTTTGTGATCAAGAATCCGAATGCAACAAGCACGTGCGGCTGTGGTTCTTCTTTCTCGCTCTGATAGGCGGATCGTTTGACCGGGCCGGTAATCTCTGCCCAAGATGTTGACGCTTAGTAAGCGTTAAGCGGGATAGATTGCGCCAAGTATACGTGGTCCATGGGCACCGGTAACGGCAGGTAAGTTTCCGGGTTGCCCTGTAGTGGTTCGCCATGCTAGCCAAGCAAAAGCTACAGCCTCGACCCAGTCGGAGGGCTGCCCCAAAAAGTCGGTGCTGGCGATACGGCAGCCTGGAAGATGGTGTTGCAGGCGGCACATTAGCGTTGCGTTATGAACCCCGCCACCGCAGACGAAAACCTCATCTGGATGGCCGCACCACTGCTGGATAGCTTGTGCCGAGGTAAGCGCTGTAAGCTCCGCTAATGTAGCTTGAATGTCCGCTGGATTTTCATTGCCGCTGAGAAACCGAGAAAGCCAGAGCATATTAAAGCCATCCCGCCCGCAGCTTTTGGGGGGTGGCGAATGAAAAAAATTATCTGTCATCAACTTTTCAAGCAGGGAAGGGATAATTGCTCCGTGATTAGCCCAGTTGCCTCCCTTGTCGTACTGGACGCCTTGTATGGCATCAATCCATGCATCCATCAACACGTTACCCGGCCCGCAGTCGAAACCCCGAGTCGGTTTTGCAGGGTTGAGATCGGTCAGATTGGCAAATCCACCGATGTTTAGAATGACGCGATGCTGGTTTGGCGAACTAAAAATTTCAGCGTGAAAAGCAGGAACTAGTGGCGCGCCTTGCCCTCCGGCGGCGATATCCCGGCTACGAAAATCAGCGATAACGGTAATTTTAGTTAGCTCGGCAAGTAGGGCTGGGTTGTTCAGTTGCAAGCTATATCCAGAGTCGGGTTGGTGCCTAACGGTTTGGCCGTGACAGCCAATAGCGGTCACTTGAGTTGAGGAGGCGTGCGCCTTTGCAAGTACATTCTCGACTGCGTGTGCATAGAGTCGCGCCAAGTCGTTAGCCAGCAGTGCTGCTGTATGGAGTTCATTATTTCCTGCCGACTGAAGTCGTAATGCCTGGTTACGCAATAGGGGTGAATAGGGTAGCCAGGCTGTGGCGAGGGTTTGTGGCGCGCCGGAAGAAAAATCGACAAGTACTGCATCGATGCCATCAAGGCTCGTGCCTGACATCAGGCCTATAAACAGTGGCACGACTTCCGCTTTTTCAGTGGGACTGCGCAAGATCAAACTGTTGAAGGAGGTTGAGGCTGGCAAAGTAGTCTGCGGTTAAATTCTTAAAGGTAACTTTTTGCGCGGGGTTTAATGGCTGCGCGTTTGGGAGCGTGACCTCTAGGGGGTTTTTATGGACATCATTCATGCGGAACTCATAATGCAGATGTGGTCCGCTAGCTAAGCCAGTGGCCCCAACATACGCGATGACATCCCCTTGTTTTACGTGGCGGCCCTGTCGTATGTTCGGGGAAAAACCTGAAAGGTGTGCATATAGCGTTGTGTAGTTATTTTTATGACGCACGATAACGGTATTCCCGTAGCCCCCCTTGCGCCCTACAAACTCGATGATGCCATCCCCAGTGCATTTGACATGAGTGCCCACAGGAGCGCCGTAGTCAACTCCCTTATGGGCCCTCCATTTATTTAATACGGGATGTAAACGTGACTCTGTAAAGCCTGAGGTGATTCGGGAGAACTCCAAGGGGGAGCGCAAAAAGTATTTATGAACGCTTATCCCCTCTGCCGTGTAGTAATCACCTCGGCCTCCATC
>JAUSQB010000446.1 GCA_030652715.1 Rugosibacter sp. | reverse complement strand
GGGCAGGCGTTGTCCATGCCAGTGAATGCTGGTGAGTTCAGGCAGCTTGTTGGTCACGAAAATGCGTATCCGGTCACCTTCGACGACCTCAATCGTGGGTCCGGGTGATTGTCCGTTGTAACCCCACAGATGAGCTTTCATCCCTGGCGCCATTTCGCGCACTACCGGCTCGGCCACAAGGTGAAATTCCTTGACGCCGTTATTCATGCGCCAAGGCAAGGTCCAGCCATTCAGGGTGACTACGGGATTGTAGGGGCGTCCATTATTCGGTACCAAGGGTGGCATTGTGTCAGACTGGGTTTGGATGATGGGTTCGGGCAATGCAGCCATGGCAACACGGCTCACGGCAGATGCGGCGACGGCACTGCCGACAAGGCCTGCCTGTTTGAAAAATTGTCTTCTTGAATTCATGCGTAGTTCCTTTTGGCAAGGTCTTCAGGTAGGTTGTGCGCAAAGCTGCAAGCGGCGTGATATGAATACAGGTCAGTGAGCTGCATTGCGATCTTCCTCATTTCTATCTGCTACGTTTGAACCGACAGTGGCGAACATTGGTTTACCCAGCATCGATGCTTGCAGTGCTGCATCCGCTAGCCAAAATTGTCGTTCAGCAGCGATGGCGGCTATAACGCTGCTGACCTGGTCTCTCGAGTCGGCCAGCAGTTCGAAAACGCCAATGAGCATGCCGTTGTATCGCAGGATGTTCTCGTCAGAGATGGTCTTGCGCAACGGCACAACCTCATCGCGGTAGTGCCTGGCAATGTCATAAGTCGTGCGGTATGCCGAATAGCTTTCGCGAAGATTGGACTCTGCTGTGCGTACCGTCGCTTCCAGCCGGTTAGCCATGGCCAGAGTTTGTGCGTTCATTGCATCGCGCTGAGCGCCACCCCAATCGAAAAGTGGCAGACGAAGGCCGATTTCAACACCCCGCCCCGATGTTTTACTACCAGCCGCATCATCGAATTTCGTATCGCGACGCACGCCCAGCTCGATATCCGTAAAGCGGGTCAACAAGCTCAAGCCCTGTGCCTTGGCCGCAGCATCGAAGGAAGACTGGGCGATACGTATATCCAGCCGTCCAGTACTTGCAGCCTTGCTGACTGCAGTGGGGTCGCGCGGAGTTTCAGGTAGGTCCGGCAACCGGGATGGCAGTTTAAGTTGATTGGCTTGAGTATCTGTAAGACCTGTCAAGCGCACCAGCACCTCGCGGGTTGAGGTTGCCATGTGCCGAGCGCCCGCCAGTTGTGTTGCGGCATCGGCGTAGAACACCTGTTGTCGGACGCGTGCCAGTTTGCTGAAGTTGCCTGCAGCCTGCATGCGTCGCGCTAACTCTGCGCTGGCTTCAGCGCTGTCATACACTTGCTGGGCATAGAACAGGCTTTGTTGCGCAGCAACGGCTTTGACCCAGGCTTGGCGTACCTGTGTGACCTGATCTATGACATCAGCCGTGAGACGTAGCTGCGCTTGTTTGATGCTCTGCTGAGCAACGCTGTAGCGCTGTGGGAGTGTCAACAGATCGAGTAACCCGAATGAGAGTGCACGCTCGATGTCAAGTTCGCTACCGGTACGAACCCGCGTGAGTGCGAAGATCGGATTGGCAATCCGGCCTGACTGGGCTGCGTTCTCCGTATTTGCCCAGTTTTCTGCCAGTATGGCTTGCAACGCAGGACTGTTAGTCAAGGCAAGCTGCACGGCATCATTTTGGCCTAGTGGCTGCTTGAGCAATTCGGTAGCAGTACGCTCAGCGGTTTCTCGTTGTTCTTTGGTTTGCACCAGTGTCAGCTTGCTGTTGGTGAAATCAGCCATCGCTTGGTTGGTTTTGGCGATGGACTGATCGAAATTGACACTTGCGCAGCCTGACAACACCGCCAGCGCGATAGCGGCCGCTAACCACTTGATACGCGGTATTTCGTGCACATGAATCATGGCCTGTCTCCATGATTCATGTGCGACCCGGATATGTTCTTGGGCGTATCGTTCTTGACGCCCTGACCAGTCTTTGCCGGTGCCGCATGTGTTTCTACAGGGTCGGGCTGTTGCGTCTCTTTTGCATACATGCGCCAGCCGCCAATCTGACCTACCGTATCAATAGTTTCGCGCCAGGCGGCAACAGGCTGATTGTTAACTTTGCGGTATTGCTCAAGAGCAGAGTGGTATTGAAGGGCTGGAGAAGTAATCGTAGTCGCTTCTGAATCAAACTGTGCATATACCAGTGGAATGCTGAGCAAGAGCCCAGCTGGAAATAGCCATCGAATGGAATAAAAAATCATGGAATCCTCGCTTCATCAAGTCGTGTGGCCCGCGCGATCAAGTCGCGCCAGAACGATGTGATACAACAGCCTTGCGCGCGCCGGAAAGGCGCACACGCAGCATCTCGTTAGGCAAGGATGGTTCGAGGTGGCCGGTCTAGATTGCCGACGGGAGCGGAGGGAGGAACGTGGATGAGGGCGGGGAAATCCACGCCACTTGCCCGAGCGGTGATAGGGATAGACACATCGCCGGT
Source organism: Rugosibacter sp. (assembly GCA_030652715.1). Classification (GTDB taxonomy): domain Bacteria; phylum Pseudomonadota; class Gammaproteobacteria; order Burkholderiales; family Rhodocyclaceae; genus Rugosibacter. The sequence goes on along the minus strand of JAUSQB010000446.1, from coordinate 1,233 downwards.
CAATGCGGCACTGGCACAGCACGGCGCGCAGTTGTTGCATTTGGCTTTGGCATTCAGGTACGGCGGATACTCAAGTGGTGAGGCTGAGCGATCAGCGGAAAGGTTAAGTGGCTCCGAGTCAGCCCCGGATATTTGGGTGGACGAATGGTGGTGCGGCACCCCACCGCCATGCTCATGCCAAGTCGAAGTGGTCGGCTCGCCAGCTTGAGCAAGAGCACCAGACATCTGATGGTGATTCGGGCCGCAAGCAAATATGCTTGTCGCAGCGAACCCTTGCAAAGGGAGCGCGACGAGCAGCACGCAAGTCAGCAGGAGGCGCCAAACGGACAAACACATATTACTAGTTTGAACTACACCATGACTTGATGTCAAGCGGTACCGCCGGTACGCTTATTGTGGCATCGATCTTCAACGAAAGATGTTCAAAATGAACGTTGCTGCTATGGTTTGCTTTTTATCTTGCCAAGAGCACATTCGAAAACATGGCAAGGGTAAATTGACAAGCAATTTGGATAAGGTTAGCTTGAGACGGTTCCCACGCATAAGTACTGGTGAATATTTATGCCTTGCGCCAGTGCAAGCCGGAATAATCGCAAGCCGACTTTTTTGTTGCCGGTAACGGCAACATCTTCCCAGGAGACAAGCCATGAAGAAGACCCTAAGTGTTATTGCAGCATCCATGATGTTGGCATTTACCGTTCACGCCGAGGACGCGCATCACCCCGAGCAAAAGACCGAGGCGACCGTTGCCAAGGCGGCTGCCCAACCCAGTGTCACCAGTGGCGAAGCCATCAAGAAGATGCAGGGCAACGTGAAGAAAATGCGCTCCCAGCTTGATCATATCGGCCGTGCCAAGAGCGACGAAGAGCGGCAGAAACTGATGGCCGAGCACATGCAGACCATGCATGAGAACATGATGACTGCAAAAGGCATGATGGGCGGTGATGCGGCCTGTCCGATGATGAAGGGCGGAAAAGGTGGCATGGGCGGCATGGGCATGATGAAGAATCAGGGCGGCGACGGTGCCGGGATGGATCGTATGCAGCAGATGGAAAAGCGTATGGACATGATGCAGATGATGATGGAACGCATGATGAAAAACCAATCCGGTGGTGCTGCCATGCCCATGGAAAAATGAGGCAATCCCAACGGCTCGTGTCGTGCGAGCCGTTGTGTTGTATTGAGGCAAGCTCGCCATGTGAAAGCCGCCCGTCTGCTCTCATTGTGGCATGG
>JAUSQB010000443.1 GCA_030652715.1 Rugosibacter sp. | reverse complement strand
AAGCTGGCGCGAGATGCACCAGTCCTGGATGTTGTTCAGCCACTGGTTGTAGGTGTTCACCCAGTTTTCCGGCACGAACTTGATCTCGCCAGAACTCACGGCTTCCAGTGCCTTGCCGACGATGGACTGGCCATCCGCGCCCGGTTTGCTCATGGCCACAAACCATTGGTCGGTGAGCATGGGTTCGATGATGACGCCGGTTCGGTCACCACGCGGGACGGTGAGCTTGTGTGGTTTCACACTGTCCAAAAGGCCAGCGGCTTCCAGGTCGGCGACAATTTTTTTACGTGCATCGAAGCGGTCGAGACTGCGATATTTTTCTGGGAGTGGGAAACTGTCTTTAACGAATGTGTTCATGAACACGCCGTCGTGATACCCGCCATCACCATGACTCCAAGAGCCACCTAACTCTTTGGGGAGGTGTATTTTTGCACCTACACCAACAATTAGCTCTGCAAGATTTCGGATGGTTCCTGTTGGTTCGAGGATATTAATAAGTGGCAGTTCTTTGTGGCGCTCGGCTACAGCATAGTCGTTGAAGTCATGCGCGGGCGTGACTTTCACCACGCCGGTGCCGAAGTCCTTGTCGACGTAACTATCCGCAATAATCGGAATCTCGCGATTACACAGCGGCAAAGTCACGTGCTTGCCAATGAGATGCGCATAGCGTTCATCCTCCGGATGCACCATCACCGCCACGTCGCCGAGCATGGTCTCAGGCCGCGTCGTGGCGACCGTCAAATGCCCGCTACCGTCGGCTAATGGGTAGCGGATGTGCCACATCGAGCCGTCTTCTTCCGTGCTCACCACTTCCAGGTCAGACACCGCCGTGCCCAGCACCGGATCCCAATTCACCAGCCGTTTGCCACGGTAGATCAGATCTTCGTTGTACAGCCGCACAAAGGTTTCGGTAACGATTGTCGATAGCCCCGCATCCATCGTGAAACGCTCGCGCGACCAGTCGGGGCTGGTGCCCAGGCGCCGCATCTGCTGGGTGATCGCACCGCCGGAATACTCTTTCCATTCCCACACTTTTTCGATGAACTTTTCGCGGCCTAAATCATGGCGCGAGACGCCTTGCGCATCAAGCTGGCGCTCGACCACGATTTGCGTGGCGATGCCCGCGTGATCGGTACCCGGCTGCCACAGTGTGTTGTCGCCGCGCATGCGGTGGTAGCGCGTCAGCGCATCCATGATGGCCTGGTTGAACCCATGCCCCATGTGTAGCGTGCCGGTGACATTCGGCGGCGGCAGCAGGATGCAGAAATTGTCGGTTTTGGTGGTATCCAGGCCAGCGGCAAAATAGCCGCGCGACTCCCAGATCGGGTACCAGCGTTTTTCGATTTCAGCGGGTTCAAAGCTTTTGGCGAGTTCCATGGGGCAGGCAGCAGGCGAAAAAACGCCAATTCTAGCGGATGCAAGTCTCAGCCTTGAAGAAATCCGCCTGATGCTGGGTTTTAGTGTTGGTTTTATATCAATAAAGCCAACTCAGGCCTGTGCGGCGAATCGAAGATGCCAACTTTTCCGTTATCATTGCGGCCTCTTGCAGAAAGTGCTGCAGTGTCTTTTTAATCCATGATTCGTAAGCTATTTCACCGCGTTTTTCGTCGCGGCAGCGTGTTGCCTTCGGGGCAGTCAGTTAAAAACGCTGCTTTGATTCCTTTGGCTCGTCACGGTATCCACCGTGAAAGCGTCTCGCCCGGTGCGCGGCGCACGTGTGAGGCACTGCAAAAGGCGAGTTATACCGCATATGTAGTGGGTGGCGCAGTGCGCGATTTGATCGCAGGCATTGTGCCAAAAGATTACGACATTGCCACCAGTGCCACGCCGGAGCAGGTGCGGAGTCTGTTTCGCCGTTCGCGCATTATCGGCCGCCGGTTTCAGATTGTGCATGTGATGCAGGGCAGCGAAACACTGGAAGTGTCCACCTTTCGCGCAGCGCATGATGCGGATACTGCCAAGGACGAGCATGGCCGTGTGCTGCGTGATAACGTATTTGGCACGATGGCAGAAGACGCGGCGCGGCGCGACTTTACGGTGAATGCGCTGTATTACGACCCCACGACGCAAATCGTGCACGATTACCATCACGGCGTGGCCGATTTAAAGCAGAAAACACTGCGCATGATCGGCGAGCCGACCGTGCGTTACCGCGAAGACCCGGTGCGCATGCTGCGCGCGGTGCGGCTTTCCGCCAAGCTGGGATTGACGCTTGACCCTGCCGTGCGCGCGCCGATTCGTGAAATGGCCGGGTTGATGGAAAACGTGCCGGTGGCACGGGTGTTCGACGAGATGTTGAAGCTGCTTTTTTCCGGCCATGCGGTGGAATGCGTCAAGCGCTTGCGCGATGATGGATTGCACCACGGTTTGCTGCCGCTGCTGGATGTCATTCTCGAGCAACCGATGGGCGAAAAATTTGTGCTGCTGGCTTTAGCGAGTACCGATGCGCGGGTGAAAGCGGGTAAATCGCTCTCACCCGGTTATTTGTTTGCTACCTTGCTGTGGCATGAGGTGCTGGCAAACTGGGAAAACCGCAAAGCCCGCCGCGAATTGCCTACGCCTGCACTGTACGAGGCAATGGATGAAGTGCTTGACCAGCAGGGCGAGAAGCTCGCCATCACGCGCCGCATCGCGGGTGACATCAAGGAAATATGGGCTTTGCAGCCGAGGTTCGATAAACGTGCGGGCAAATCGCCGCATCGCTTGCTGGAGCAGCCACGCTTTCGCGCGGCTTACGATTTTTTAGCCTTGCGCGCAGAAAGCGGCGAGATTGATCAAGAGCTTGCCGACTGGTGGCATGAGTTTCAAATGGCAGACCTTGCCGAGCGCGAAGCCATGCTCTTGCCCGATAGCGGGCCAAAAAAACGGCGTCGCCGTCGCGTCAAAAAACCAGCAGACGGATTGGCGAACGTAAATGATGCGCCGGACGCAGCAGAATCCAGGGCAAGCGACGAGGTTTAAACGAGGTTTCAACGAGGTTTCAATGAAGGGCGTGCGTTGTTTTGTTGCGCTGGGCGCTAATCTTGGCGATCCGACCGCTACCGTGAAGGCGGCGCTTGCCGCGTTGCGTGATTTGCCGCAGACGGAAATGGTGGCTGCTTCATCGCTTTATCGTACTGCGCCGGTGGGTTTGACACCGGGTTTAACGGATCAGCCCGACTTTATTAACGCAGTGGTGGAAATGATCGCCGTCTCGCCAGCGCCGACTTTTCTGGCAGAGCTGTTTGCCATCGAGGCGCGCTTTGGCCGCCAGCGCGATTTTGCTACCCTTGTGCCCAACGCGCCGCGCACACTGGATCTTGATCTGCTGCTGTATGGCGATTTGGTGAGCCATGACGCGCAACTCACCTTGCCACATCCGCGTTTGCACGAGCGGGCCTTTGTGCTGGCACCGCTGGCAGAAATCGCGCCGCTGCTGATTATTCCGGGCTTGGGGGCAGTCAGCGATCTGCTGGCGCAATGTGCCGATCAACGGATTGAACGGCTGCATCCGTAATTATTTGTGGGTTTTGATCATGTGCTTTGTGTATCCTAAGCGCCGTTTATTTCATTATTTTTAGATCGCCATGACCTATCTTGCCTCGAACAAACCGATCACACTGCCCGAGCTGCTGCGCATGAAGCAGGAGGGCGAAAAGATTGCCATGCTCACGGGTTACGACGCCAGCTTTGCCGCCTTGGAAGACCGCTGCGGCGTGGATGTGATTCTCGTTGGCGATTCGCTCGGCAATGTGTTGCAAGGCAAAACCTCGACCTTGCCAGTGACGATGGATCAAATGGTGTATCACACCGAATGCGTCGGCCACATGGCGCAGCGCGCGATGTGCGTGACCGACATGCCGTTTGGCAGCTATCACGAGTCCTTTGATCAGGCCATGCGCAATGCGGTGCGGCTGATGGCAGCGGGTGCTGAAATGGTCAAGCTCGAAGGTGGCGAGGTGATGGCTGAGACGGTGCATTTTCTGGTCGAGCGCGGCGTGCCGGTGTGCGCGCACATTGGCCTGACCCCGCAATCGGTGCATGCGCTGGGCGGCTACCGCGTGCA
>JAUSQB010000441.1 GCA_030652715.1 Rugosibacter sp. | reverse complement strand
CGGCACCAAACGAAACTGATCTTTGTCAATTTCGTTGAAATACACTTCGCGTTCCAGGGGCACAGTGGCCAGACTGCCATCGATGCCAAAAGCCCAGCCATGGTAATTGCACGCAAAGGCGCGTGAATTGCCGCGATCAGCGCGCACGAGACGGTTGCCGCGATGCGTACAGGTATTGAGAAAAGCCTTGATGGTGTAATCATCCTGACGGATGAGCAACACATCATCTTCACCCATGTAGGTGCGAAAAAAATCGCCCGGCTGCGGAATTTGCGATTCGTGCGCCAGAAACAGCCAGCAACGGCCAAAAATCCGCTCCAGCTCTTGTTCGTAAATCGCCTGATCCGAATAAATCAGTCGGCGTTGGGCACCTGTTTTTTGGTCTATCAATCCATCCAGCTTATCCATGCCAGCTCCTTTTATTGATCGAGCTCGTTAAGCCGCTGAATAAACCACAACGCTAACAGCCCTCTTTTTGTACTAATTCCGGCTCAATTTATCGACCGCTACCGATCTGTTGTTTTCTTCCTGAAGAAGTTGAGTCGATTCTAGGAATCATCAATTGGCGTTACCTTGACTTAAGTCAACTAAACACTGTTTTCATTACAACTGACTGAAAGAGTGGGGAAGGCAATTGTTTTTGGCCTTCACCAATGAATCCAGTGAATGGCGATAAGGAAAATGCGATGCGCCCAACAGAACCGGAATGTGTCAGATGATGTCTTTATCTCGGGGTATTAAAGGAAAGGCAATAAAGAACAAAGGACACTCGGGGCACATCGCCACCTTGGGCAAGTCCTTTCAAATTCAATTGGAATAAGCATAAAAAAACAGGGCGAGAAATTTCAATCATTTCTCGCCCTCTCTTCTTCCGGTACATCGCTCGCCCATCTACTTCGCCGTCTCGCCAAGGCCGACTTTCTGACGAGTCATCGCCTAATGGTCTCTTACTAAAGCAACCAACTCCTGCCTCCGTCGTGTTGCATCAATCAAGCATTTGCAGTACATCAACAATAAATGAATCCATCAAAGCATCAGCGAACGCCGGAAATCGCGTGTTGCGCTCTTGGCATCTGCTGCGGCATTCGGCACTTCAGGCATGGCAGCACAAAAGGCGTCGATTGCCTGATCGGCCAGCGGCTCCCATTTTGCAATCCACTGCTTGATGGCTTCTGCATTGCCTGATTTTTCGAGGGTCATTTTGACCAGCGCCGTTGCCCAGCGACGATGGCGGGCAGCATCCAGAAGCTGGCTATCCGTCAACATGCCAAGCAAGGTATCGCCATTATGGCGTCCGGCTTCGCCCAGTTTGCGCAATACGGCCTCCTCAATCGCCGGCTTGGCAACGAGATTCAATGCCACAAAAGCCTCGCCCCAATCCCAGGTGGTTAACACTTGCTCCATTAATACCCGAAATCCTTGCCATGCAGCGTCGTCTTCCCAATACTTCCGTTCATCCTCACCCAGACCCTTGCTGGTAAAAGTCAATGACAACTCTTTGGTGCGATAAGCGGTGTGGCTTAACCATCTCATCGAATCGGCGGCCTGAAACGCAGCGCAATTGGTAATCGTGCTGGCAGGGGACATCTGCTGAAGGTAGGCCGATGCCATTTGCAGGGCGTGAAAAAGATAACGCCCGGGCGTGTAAATTCTGGCCAGAGTACCCACCCACCGAGGTTCGAGCCCTTTGTCGTGCTCTCTTTCGTTAAATTGATTGAAAAGGCCAAACACATAGGTTTCCTGACCGTCTTGCAGCATGTTGTAAGTGCGATAGACGAGTTCATCCGGATCGCGAAAGGCATTCCAGTCGTCATGCTGCAAGGGGCTGCTGTTGCGATACTGCTTGTACCAGCGATTCATCGCGAGATCCGGATCAAGATCGTAAGGTGCATTCGCGTCGCGGGTGTTGTATAGCAAGTTGGTCGAAACAACCTCATATTCGCTCGGCTTGCGACGACGCTTGGCGAGATGGCTCCATGTTTTAAGCGGTTTTAAAACCTCGACTTCACTCATTTCTCTCTCCTCATTAACTTTATTTACAAGACCAGGGCGTGATGAAAGCGCACGTAATCTGCCTTGGTATCAATCCGCCCGGCAAATGAAGCCAGATCGACTTCCAGCTCGTTCATGCTGAATGGCCGCCCCAGCATTTCTTCGATGGTTTGCCGCTGAAGAAACATTTCGCCATCCGTCTGGATGCGCAGATAAGCCAACTTGTCTTCAACCGTGATTGCCTTGCCCGGGTTATCAATTTCAGCGGCCTCAGCCACTGCCTTGGCCAGATCGCCCTGACGCATGACCGGACCTACCTTGTTGTTAATGTGCGACTGAGATATATCACTCATGTTTCATCCTTTTCATTCATTAGTAGCCATGCTAATCAATTGGCTTCAATTGGTGAATCGTTAGCTTGCGAAAGAAACCCAGACATAAACTCAAACATGCGCAAACAGTGGCACAACGCCTTCAGTGTCAACAAAGACACTTTCCTCTTCCACTTTGACAGGATATTCAGCCAAACACGCATCATCCGGATTGATTCCCGCGCCGGTTTTGGCATCGAAAATCCATTGATGCGCACGGCAGATCAGCGCCTTGCCATCGAACTGCCCTTCCACCAGCAAAATATCCTGATGCGGGCAAATTCCCTGGTAGGCGCGGATATCACCGCCCTCCATACTCAACAGCAAAACTTCCTGACCATTGACTTGAAAGGATTCCATCTCGCCTTCCCACAGGTCATCCAGCGTGCAGACTTTTTCAAATGCCATGTTGATGTATTCCCGAATTTATTCCCAAATGACTTCGATGCATTCCATCGGCTTCAAGCCGGATTCACTCACCTTGAGCGTGCGCGGCATGAGTTCGCTGGCGCCTTGGCGACGCACGCGCAGGGTGTGGCCCGGACGCGCCGGGACACGACGGCCGACGGAGTGATGCGCTGCTGCCGCCGCGACTTCATCCATGGTGTTCTCGGTATCCACAGGGAGCAGTTGCAACACAAAATCCCCCTGGAAATTTGACGTTAAAGGAAACGCTGCCATGTCTTTATCCTTCTTGAAAGTAGTTGATTGGTCTGATGAAATTGAGCCATCGGCGGTTGATACGCAAGTCGTTCTTCAGGCTGCCGCTTTTTGGCGCGCCGCGCGAACCTTTTCTACCCACGCATAGTTGTGCGCATCGTCACCTATCTCACCGGGTGCCAGACTCATGTAGTTAAGCGCGCCTTCGAGATTCGGCGGCTGGATATGACCCGCCAGAAAGCGATCGATGAGCGATAGATGACCGGCGTAACGCTCAGGCTCCTGCTCGAAGCACCATTGGCAGCCTTCTGAACAGAAGTGGTACGAGCGCCCTTTGTATTCAAGGGGAAAGTCACGCACTTTCCAGGCCGGTCCGGGAACTGATGCAATCGGCAATTGACACATATTGCACAGCATCGGCAAGGTCTCGGGATAGGTGAGTTCTTTTTTGCCTTCCAACAGATTATCGGTGATGACATCCCACACCGTGCCAAAGCTTTCCGACCAGCCCGGGTATTTTTCTTCAAGCCAGGCACGATCCTCGGCAGTAACACCTGCGGGGGTGTTCCACCACATGATCGGACGCCAGAACCAGAAACCCATTTGCATGGCGTGGCTGGCATGATCCAGATCAGCCACCAACTGATCCCAATACCAAGGTTTATCCAGACCCAAGTCCATCAAAGCGCGCTCAAATTGACTCACAATCCATTCCAGCATGAATTCCTTGAAGGACATTTTTCGATCAGCCACTGGCGTGAAATAATCCATGGCAGCCCCCGTCACTGCGGAAAACAGCTTCCAGGCACGCCAAATCATCATATCCACAATGCGCTGCGCCTCTTCCTTTCTGCCATTCTCCAGAAGAATTGCCACCAGCGGTCCGCCGATCTGCGCATGTCGCGACTCATCCGTTTGTATGCTCGAGATCATGTTCGAGAAAGACCAATCACCAACTTCGGCTGCATCTGCCGCCAGGCCAAGGAACTGCATGTTGGTGAATCCCGTTTCAAACGCAAAAGTCAGCCCCAGGGCAACTTCTGATGCGCCACGCGTCACCATCATGTCATCAAACAGATGACGTGCCGCCACGACAGCCCAGTGGTTGGTGTCGTAGGACTTGTGCGCCCAGTCGAACTGACGGTCTTTCGGGCAAAGCTCATGCGGAAAATACAGTTGCAGCTGAGCGTGCCGCATTTCGTCCAGCATGCCCATGGTGGCCATGTTGCGCATGCCGGGTGCCTTGCCAAAGCGCGCCATGCGGGCTTCTGCCGTGGAGGCTGAATATTCAGCGCGTGGAAAGGCACCATAGTGCAGCTTTAATACCGACTGCCAGCCCGGATCAGCTTTTTCGTAAATCTCGCTGCGCTCTAATGCTGCCTTGACGGAGTAAGCACCCGCGTCTTTCTCGCGCTGAACTTTCACATATTCAGGATACGTTTGCTTATAGGGTTCGTCGTAGCTCTCCCATTTGGATAGCGGAATTCCCATGCTGCCGGACATGTCTGGCGGAAAGAGTTCATCTTCCGTCACAGAGCCCGGCGTCCAGTTGGTGGTACGCGCAAGGTTGTACCAATCGAGTCTGCCAAGTAATGCCATGATCTTCTCCTCATAATTAACACCTGCAAAACAATATCCGTTGGCCATTAACCAGTGGGCCATCGTCGACGGGTAGCTCTCATTCTCGTATTGGTCGGAACACATCACGAGACGACTTACTTTTTTCTTCCGTCCATTCATTAAATTTCAAAACCCACCCCCAACCCTTGATCTAAGTCAACAAAAGCTGAAAAGCCATGTTTGCCTTGATGCGCTCATTGCCTGAAAGTGTTACTTTTCTCGCCGTGACAATTCAACCCCGGAGGAAAAATAAAATGTTGCCTTTAAATTCCCTAATCTTGGCCTGTGCTCTCTTTCTCGGCTTGCACTGGCTGGTTGCCGGCAGCCCCTTGCGTCATGTAATTGTTGCCATCACCGGCGAAAAAATATTTCGCATCCTGTTTTCGCTGGCCGTGCTGGCAAGCCTGATCTGGATGGGATGGGCCTATGCCCATGCGCCTTATGTTGAGACCTGGGGCAAAGCGGTGGTTTTAAAACCAGTAGCCAATGTCTTGATGGCTTTTGCCTTTGTATTTTTGATCGTTGGTACTTTTTCTAAAAACATCAGCATTCTCAATCAGAACCAACCGCAAGATATCAGCGCACGAGGGTTGCTACGCATCACCCGTAACCCGGGGCTGATCGGGTTTGGATTATGGGGGCTGGCGCATTTCATGGTGAATGGCGATTGGGCAGGTCACCTGCTATTTGGCACTTTTCTCTTTCAGGGATTTATCGGCCCCTTGAACATGGAGCGTAAATACCGAAAAAAATTCGGCGCAGCATGGGATACGTTTGCTGCACAAACCTCTCACGTGCCATTTCTTGCGATTCTGACGGGGCGCAACCGCTTGGTCTTGAGCGAAATCAGCAAACCCTTGCTGATTGCGAGCCTTCTCGCCTATGCGCTCGTGCTGTACTACCATGCCGCGTGGTTCGGGGTCTCGCCACTGTCCTGATCTGTTGCCTCTGAATATCTACGCATCCTTCCTGGCTTGTTTAACGCCGTCCTGCCAGCGCCGACTTTTACCTCATAATCTTAAAACGCAAAAGCCGCTCCAACAGGAGCGGCTTTTGCGTTTAACAGCATACCTTTATAACTTCACAGCGTCACTTTTGTGACCAGTCATAGCGCAAGCGAAGATCCAGCCCATAACCTGGCTCTTCATTGTCATGACCCCACATGTCGTACTCGTAGTATTCCGACTGGTGAGTGGCTTTACGGCCCACGCCGCCAACTTCAACCAGCCAGCCAGAAGGATTGACGTGATAAAAAGTGAGCATGTGGTCGTTGCTATGCTTGCCCAGACCCACATGCACAGGCAACTTCCTGTCCCTGACCATATCGTGCGTTAAGCCAACGTCATCAATGTTGTCCACTTCAAATTTCAGGTGATTGATGCGCTTGGGCGCAGGGCCCCCTACAAAGGCCACCGTGTGATCGCGGCCATTGCAGTGCATGAACACCGGCTTGGCGATGACCCCCGGTGCCTGCGGCACTTGCAAATGATATTCAATCGAGCCGCGCATGCCAAATACATCGGTATAAAACCGGTAGGCTTTTTGCACGTCGGTTTGCCGCAGGATGAGGTGACCCAAGCCCTCGTCTCCCGTCACAAACCGGCCATGCATCCCGCGCCCTGGGTGAAAAGGCTTGTGATAATCAATCAACGGTCCATGGTAAACCTCCGTAGGATTGCCACCCGGATCTAAAAACTTGATGAGGTCAAGCACTCGACGCTCCTGGCATTCGGCCGCATCGCACTGGCGAAACTCGACGCCCGCCGCTTCTAGCTGACGCTTCATTTCATCGAACTCTTCAGGTCCGGCAACACGCCAGCCCAGATAATCCAGATCGTCCGTGCCACTGTTATGCACGATGTAGCGGTGATGCTGGTAATCCATACGCATGTAAAAGCGATCAGTCTCGCCCTCATCGAACACCTGCAGCCCCAGTATCTGCGCAGCATATTCGCGCCATGCGGCCATATTCGACACGCCCAAACCCATGTATCCCAATTCAGTGACGACTGCCATGATGTAATCTCCTTGTGTAGTTTAAAAACCAAACTCAGACCAGCGGATGCGCACTTAACCCATATTGCGAACGACCATAAAACATCATGTGATCGTCATATGCCTGACCAAAGTGGATAGACATCATGAAAAGATCGCGGGCAAAGACCTCTACCAAATCGCCACGATAAGCTGCGGCTCCACCGAGCAATTCCATAGTGCGAAACCCTACCTGCGCTGCAATGCGACCTACATGGCAACGCCATGCCGCGACCTGCGCTTGCTCTTCTTCCGAGGCGGAGGTTCTGCCTTGATTTGTCCAATGTTCGATTTGCTGCAAGGCGCGCTCATACAACGCTTCGGCAGTTTCAACCATCGTGGTGACTTCCCCCAGATTGCGTTGCGCCACGGGGGACTCCCACTCCTTCATGCCGAGCACGACACGCTGCCGATTATGTAACCGTTCGCGCAGCTCGCGCTGCAAACGTTGTGCTCCACCGAGGGCAATCGTAGCAAAGCCAATGGCAAATGCCGGGCCAAATGGCGTGTGATATACCGCTTCTTCAGGATCAAAGTCACCGCCAATCGGTATGGCATTTTTCTTGATGGCGGCAAGGGGGCAAACACGATGCCAAGGCACAAATACATCGTTGACTTCGATCGAATGGCTGCCTGATCCATTGAGGCCGAAAGCCTTCCAGTCGCGGATGATATTGCCTTCAGACACCTTGATCGTGCATAAACAGGCTTGCGGTCCACCTTCAATGCCGAACAACTCGCCTGGCAAATCGACAATTGCCCCCAGACCAATCCAGCCGCACATCTCGATGCCGCTTCCCCACTGCCAGCGACCGCTCAACCGCACGCCCCCTTCGACATACTCGACTTTGCCTATCGGGTAGAGAATATCGGCGACGAACTCGTCCGAGCCAAAGATTTCTTCCCGACCCTTGGGGGGCAACATGGCCACCCAGCATTCATGTGCCGGCATGAATAGCGTGAGCCAGCCACCCGCAACACTGTATTGCGAGACCGTACGCACGGCTTCGAGCATGGTCCGATGACTCAAGCCTAGGCCGCCATACCGTTTGGGGCGCAAAATCCGGTGAATGCCTGTCTCATGCAAAGCATCGCGAAAATCCTTGCCATAGCCGCCATTGGCATCAGCCTCGGTCAGTGTTGATTCCGCCAGCTTGCCCAGCGCATGAGCGCGCTTGATAATTTCTTCATGTGTCACGACTTTTTGTAACATATCTCTCTCCCGATAACGGTTAATGAGTTTTAACTTCTTGACGCCTCACTTGTTAGGCAAGGCACGTGCTTTCTCAACAAAACCCGCATACAAATAGCAAGCCTGATCTGTATATAAACTCGAAGCATCCTTACACTTTTTTATGAAGGCCCTGCCATCCTAAAAAATCTGACGGGTTCGCGTGTTGACTTAAATCAACGAAAGGAAAGGAAAGCAAAAAAGCGGCAAAGTACAAACATAAAAAAACCGCCCGATGTTTTTCACCTCGGGCGGTTTTCACATAAAAAACCAACACAAACCTGAATGCAGGCTAAATAAAAATAAAAACCACCTATTGACGTCTTTGCATTTTTTAAACTAGCGGGTGTTGACTCAACCCATATTGCGCGCGGCCATAGAACATCATGTGATCTTCATACGCCTGACCTACGTGAATGGAAATCATCAGCAAGTCACGGGCGAAGACTTCCACCAGATCGCCGCGATAGGCCGCAGCGCCACCGAGAAGTTCCAGCGAACGGAAGCCAATCTGCGATGCAGTACGAGAAATATAGGCACGCCAAGCTGCCATGCGAGCTTCTTCCTCTGGCTCGATGGTCGTCTTGCCTACTTTACCCCAGTCCTTCAGTTGATTGACATAGCGTCCGAACAGCGCTTCGATTGTCTCGACCTGGGTCGTCACTTCGCCCAAGTTGCGCTGCGCCACGGGCGACTCCCATTCTTTCATGCCGAGTACGACACGCTGACGGTTACGAATGCGCTCGTGCAGTTCGCGCTGCAAACGTTGCGCGGCCCCTACGCAAATCGCCCCGAAACCGACACAGAAAGCCGGGCCAAAAGGCACACGATAAACCGGCTCGCTGGGATCATAATCCCCGCCGATAGGTACGGTGTTTTTCTTGATAGCCCCTAGCGGCAACACCATATCCCAGCGCGAGAAAACATTATTGATGCGGAAGGTATTGCTGCCCGTGCCATTCAAGCCAAAGGCATTCCAGTCCTGGACAATCTCGCCTTCGGACACCTTGACTGTCACCAGACAAGGCTGCGGGCCGCCGGGCTGACCTGGAACATCAACCATGGCACCCAGGCCAATCCAGCCACAAAAATCAATGCCGCTGCCCCACTTCCATTCCCCGCTGAGACGCACGCCGCCTTCGACATATTCGATCTTGCCAATCGGGAAGAAAATATCGGAAACGAATTCATCGGTAGCAAAAATCTCTTCGCGCGCCTTGGGTGGCAACATCGCTACCCAGGTTTCATGCAGCGGC
>JAUSQB010000436.1 GCA_030652715.1 Rugosibacter sp. | reverse complement strand
ATAGATTTTGAAACCGTTGAGACGCGATTGCTGTTCGTTGAGCATGGCAAGTTTGATCGTATCGAGCCCTTTGAGCGCAATGATGCGCATCGGTTGTTTGAAGAGTGCATGCTGGCAGCCAACGTATGCGCTTCAGAGTTTTTGCATGAGCAAGAACATCCGACGCTGTATCGCGTGCACGAAGGGCCAACACCGGAGCGGCTGGAAAAGTTGCGTGATTTCCTGGGGACGTTTGGTTTTCAGTTGAGCGGAGGGGACGCGCCTGGCGCGAAGGATTATGCCAAACTGCTAGAGAGCATCGGCCAGCGACCCGACCGGCAGTTACTGCAAACGGTCATGCTCCGTTCACTACGGCAGGCAATTTACAGTCCGGATAATGTGGGTCATTTTGGCTTGGCGTATGAAAGCTATACGCACTTCACCTCGCCGATTCGTCGCTATCCCGATTTGCTGGTACACCGCTCCATAAAGTCGGCGCTGGCAAGACGGCGATATGCGCCGGGTAACTGGGAGGAGATCGGCCTGCACTGCTCAAAAACAGAGCGTCGTGCTGACGACGCAACGCGCGATGTGGAGTCGTGGCTTAAGTGCTATTACATGCGCGATCGGATTGGCGAAGTTTTTGAGGGCAGCATTTCTTCCGTTGTTCCGTTTGGCATTTTCATCGCACTGGATGGTGTATTTGTCGAAGGTCTGGTGCATGTTTCAGAACTGGGGCAGGATTATTTTCACTTCGATGAAAAAACACACACCATGGTTGGCGAGCGTAGCGGCCGCCGCTTTCGTTTATCTGACCGTGTTCGAGTGCAGTTGGTGCGTGTGGATATGGAAGCCAGCAAGATTGATTTTCGCTTGGCGGATGCGCCAACAGCGCCGCCCAAGGCACGGCGCTAGGTTGTTGTTCAGTTCAGGTAGCAGACGTCTGATCACCCAGATGCGCCATAAGGCTTGGCAATAAGTGTTCTTCCGCCTTGCGAGTGAGCTCGCCGAGTAATTGATCGGCAATGCCGTCTGTCACTTTCAGAATAGCTGCTGGAAGCTCTTGCTCCAGCCAGTGCGCCAATTCTTTTTGCACCGCATCGCGTTGGGATGCCTGAATGTCAGTTAAAGCGGGTGCCGCTATACCTGCTGTTACTTTTTCTGTGAGCAAAGGCAGGTCGTGGTCAGCGGTGTCATGTTCCGTGACATGAGATACTGGCTGAACGCGGGGCGTCGTTTCAATACCAGTTTCGACGATGAGCGGTGCAGCAGGATGATGCGATGGAGATGCGATAAACACGCGCTGTCGGTGGATGAGCTTATCCGCATCGGCCAGCAGCTTGGCCGTGTCGTCAGGAGAAGTAAAGTCAGGCATTTTGTGAAATATCGTGGCTTTCGATCGAGCAGCCTTGTTCGCGATAAAACCGAAAACGGTCGCGCCCAGGCAAACGAACTTCATCACGCGAACTAATGATTTCCACTATATGCGAAAAGCGCTCAAATCCCGCAGGAATATCGTCTGACAGATTGACGAGCGTCCGTCCATCGGTCGGGACATTGAGTTCAGTGGTGATGAGCACCGGCGTTTCAGAGGCAAGTGCAGCGTTGGTTCGACAGTGCGGCGTAAACCCAAGAGAAGTCTGCGTCCATAACAGACGATCCAGCATTTCTGCATATTCTTCCCGTGGAGCATAGATCAGTACCGGCGTACTTTTGCGATGGGCCTCGGCAACCCATTGGGCGGTGGCGTGCAACCGATCATTGGCCCCGTGAAAGAAGCTGATGCGGGTCATTTTTTCTTGGGCTTGGCGGTAAGCCTAGGTTGGATCATACCCTTGGGTTTGGCCATGATTTTTGGTGCCTGATTTGCGCGGTCAAGCAGAAACTGGGTGAGTAAAGGTACCGGTCGGCCGGTAGAACCCTTCTCTTTGCCTGAACGCCATGCCGTACCAGCAATATCAAGATGCGCCCACGGGTATTTTTTTGTAAAGCGGGAAAGAAAGCACGCCGCTGTAATCGATCCGGCTGCACGCCCGCCAATATTGGCTATATCTGCAAAGTTGCTTTTTAGCTGATCTTGATAATCGTCCCATAAGGGTAGCTGCCAGGCTCGGTCGCAAGATGACTGGCCTGCATCTAATAGTTCTTTGGCCAGGTCATCATGGTTAGCTAAAAGCCCAGAGGCGACATGCCCAAGGGAAATGACGCAGGCGCCGGTTAAAGTGGCGACATCGATCACGCATGCCGGGTTAAATCGTTCAACATAGGTCAGTGCGTCACACAAAACGAGCCTGCCTTCAGCGTCAGTATTCAGGATTTCGACTGTTTGCCCCGACATGGAAGTAACAATGTCTCCGGGTTTTGAGGCAGCGCCATCGGGTAAGTTTTCGCTGGCGGGAATAACGACGACGAGATTGACAGGCAGCTTTAACAGGGCAACGGCCTTGAGGGTTCCCAAGACGCTTGCTGCGCCAGACATGTCGTACTTCATCTCGTCCATTTCGGCGCCCGGTTTGAGCGAGATGCCGCCACTGTCAAAGGTAATCCCTTTGCCGACCAGTACGATAGGATTTTCTTTTTTGGCGCCACCCTGATAGCGAACGATAATGAACTTGGGTGGTTCGCGCGAGCCGCGCGAGACGGAAAGGAGAGTGTTCATCCCTAGTCTTTCCATGGCGGTTTTTTCAAGAATCTCAATCGCGAGACGGTGGGCTTTAGCTAGCTTTTTGGCTTCATTGGCCAAGTAGGTTGGGGTACAAATATTGCCCGGAAGGTTGCCAAGATTTTTGGCCAGCGTCATACCTTCGGCAATGGCCAACCCTTCGGTTAAGGCCAATTCTGCTGTTGCCAATTCTTTACGGTCGGGTATGGCATGAGCAACTTTTCGTAGGGACTGCGGATTGTCTTCTGATTTGGACTTGAGATGGTCAAACCTATACACTGTTTCTTGCGCCGCAATCGTTGCCTGACGAATTTTCCAGGCTAAAGATTGCTTGGCGACCTTGAGCTCTGCCAGGTACAAGGTGGCATCAGTTGCCCCAGTTTCATTCAGGTGTTTGATCGCGGCGGTGACAACCAGCAGATAATTCTTTTCGTTTAACTCATCTTCTTTACCGCAACCAACTAGCAAAACACGTTCAGCCAGGGTACCCGGTAACTTCTGCAGCAAGAGCGTTGTGCCCAGTTTGCCTCGCATATCCCCCCTGCCGATTGCCTCACTGATCATATGTTTAACCGCTTGATCAAGTGTTTTGGCACTAGCGGATAGTTTTCCTGATTGATAAATGCCTACGACCACACACCCGCTCCGCCTTTTTTCCGGGCTTTCAATTTTTATGTTAAATTCCAAAAAGGATTCTCCTTAGGGGTTGTGGATGTCACTTGAAGTAAAAAAGTACAGGGTTCGATTCTCCTTAACTTTCCTTAAGAAGTCAAAACATAACCTTCGCCGACAATGATTTGATGATTTATCAACGCGCCGCAATCAGGGAGTTTACCCAAACTGCGGCGGCAGTTTTTACTGCGCTACTTGCGATTCTACTGACGACGCAGCTGATCCGGCTCCTGGGTCAGGCGGCAGGCGGAAAGCTGGCCTCTGAAGCAGTTATGGCACTCCTTGTATTTGGAGCAATCAGATACCTTCCCGTGCTTCTTTCACTGACCATTTTTGTTTCGGTTTTATTGACATTATCACGGTGGTATCGTGATTCCGAGATGGTCATCTGGCAGGCTGCAGGTTTGCCGTTGTCGGTGTGGATCAAGCCCGTACTTAAATTTTCCATTCCTCTGGTTATGGGTATTACTCTTCTTTCATCAACGCTTGCGCCATGGGCAATACAGCAAGGCGAGCTTTACCGCCAGAAAATAGATGATCGTGGCGATATGGCACGTGTTTCTCCAGGTGAGTTTAATGAATCAGGAGCTGGTGATCGTGTATTTTTTGTGGAGAGCATTGCGGGCCAAAAAAACATTGTAAAGAATGTCTTCATTAGTTCCGTGCAGCAGGGTCGTACGGGAGTAATGGCAACAGCCAAGGGGCATACCGAGAATGCTCTTAATGGCGACAAGTTTCTTGTTCTTGATAATGGACGGCGTTACGAGGGCACTGCCGGCACGCCGGAGTACCGCGTCATGGAGTTTGATCGCTATGCGATACGAATTGAAGCTAAAGAATCTCATGGTCTTGATGAATCTCCACGTATTAAGCCATTCTTTGATCTGATCAAAGAGTCTCAACCTGCGTATAAAGCCGAACTGTTGTGGCGGCTGGGGTTGCCCTTGGCGGCACTTAATCTTGCGCTCTTGGCGATACCCCTTTCCTTTATTAATGCGCGCGCAGGCCGAACCAATAACCTTTTTTTTGCATTGCTGGCATACATGCTGTACAGCAATCTGTTGAGTATCAGTCAGGCTTGGGTTGCTCAGGAAAAGTTACGTTTCGGAATTGGTGTGTGGGCAATACATGCTGTCATGATAGTACTGCTTCTGGGACTTTTTTATTATCGCCAGAATCCATTTTTTTGGGCAAAAGCACGATGGCGCTAAAAATCTATGAACGTCATCTGGCAAAAGAAATTTATGCTTCAACGGCATTGGTTTTGCTTGCCTTTCTGTTGCTGTTTGCTTTTTTTGATCTAATTCATGAATTAGAGAGTATTGGTCATGGTGATTACCGCCTTCAGCACGCCTTGGTCTATGTTGGATTAACTTTGCCGGGCAGATTGTATGAGTTATTTCCTATAGGGATTTTGATTGGTACTTTGTATGCACTTGTGACGCTTGCACGGCATTCTGAAATTGCAGTGCTTCGGTCATCAGGTCTATCGACGCGCGAGTTTTTGTTTTCTTTAGGTCGTATTGGGCTCATTTTTACGGCGCTTACATTCTTGGTGGGTGAGTTTTTAGTGCCTTCGGCAGAGCAATCGGCACAGCAGTTGAGGCTTAAAGCGATGGGACGGGTAATCGCGAAAGAATTTCGCTCCGGTCTGTGGGTTAAGGATGAGACTTCATTTATCAACGTAAGCGAAGTTTTTCCGGATGCTTCGCTTAAAGATTTGCGAATTTTTGAATTTGATAAAAACTTTCAACTCAGATCTATCAGCGAAGCAAAAAAAGGACGTTTTATTTCCGAAGGCCATTGGGTGCTGGATGATGTTGTGCGTACCATTTTTTTTGGGGATTCTGCACGTGTTGAGCGTACAGGGACGCTCCAATGGAAGTCTGCGCTGAATCCAGACCTTTTGACGGTTTTGATGGTGACTCCGGGGCGAATGTCATTGTTGAATTTAACCCGATACATACGTCATTTGCGAAGTAACCAGCAGAAGACGGGGCGTTATGAGATTGCCCTGTGGAAAAAGCTGACCTACCCTTTTGCTCCGCTTGTCATGATGGCTCTGGCATTGCCGTTTGCTTATTTGCAGGATCGTATGGGTGCTACCAGTATTCGCGTTTTTTCCGGGGTCATGCTAGGCATAGGCTTTCATATGCTTAACGGGTTGTTTTCAAACCTTGGGGCTATCAATAGCTGGCCGCCATTTCTCTCTGCTATTACGCCTGGCTTGTTATTTCTTTTGGCTGCCGTCGGTATGTTGTGGTGGGTTGAGCGACGTTAGTTAGATCCGGTCGCCTGTTCGTGCTTGGGTTTGAGTACGATTCGCGTTTTTGCTAGCCGGTCATGCAAGAATTGACGATCCCGATCCCATAGCGCCCACAAGAGCCCCGTACCAAAATAAATGATGCTAGGCACAGCCAAAAGGTAGCGCAAAACGAGTCTTGCGGGTGTCGGGCGAGCGTAGTCTTCAGTAACGATTTGTAGCTGCCAGGTTTGCATTGCCAGCGTTTGTCCACCAAAGTGCCAGTACCCAATAAAGTAAGCCCCAAGAACAATAAAAACGTGTAGCAGCAGTGCCCAGCCGGGCAATACTGTGGATGCCGCTATTCCTAAAAGCAAGTGAGGAACGAGAAAGGTCAGGGAAAGCACCCCGAACAGAAGTAAGCATTCATATGCCATGCTGGCAAAGCGGCGACGCAAGCTGGGTAACGTGAGCTTTTGAGCGGAAGCGGGATTTGATGGTGGTTGCACAGGATTAAGGGTTGGTAGAAAGACATAAAGATTTTATAATTGGATGGACCGGGTGTGAGAATGTTTTTTCTCAGGAGGTGAGCCCGATCTTGTCCCTTGGAAACAGACTTTAATCGAATCTTTGCAATTTCCAGGATTTTCAATTTGCTGCTGCCGTTCTGTTTTTATGGCAAACATGACCTGTTTGAAGATACGCTGCTCAATATTAACAAGCAGGTCCGTGATTTCGATTTTCTAGACAGACACTGGGTTCATGGAAGAAAAACAGGGGGGGCGGCGTTAAAGCCATGCCTGAGATTTACTTCAAATCTTGACCATTTGCCAGCAAACCAGTAAGGTTACACGTTTACCTTAAAAAGCAACAACAGGTGTAATCAATGCAGCTAACCGGCGCTGAAATTGTAGTTAAGTGTCTTCAGGAAGAAAACGTTGAATATGTGTTCGGCTATCCTGGGGGATCCGTTCTCTATATTTATGATGAATTCTTTAAGCAAGACAAGTTTAAGCACGTTCTAGTCAGGCATGAACAGGCTGCGGTTCATGCTGCGGATGCGTATTCCCGTTCCTCAAGCAAGGTCGGCGTTTGCATGGTGACCTCTGGTCCCGGTGTTACCAATGCGGTGACTGGTATCGCTACCGCGCATATGGACTCAATCCCCTTGGTAATTATCAGCGGACAGGTGCCAACGCATTACATTGGACAGGATGCTTTTCAGGAGTGCGATACTGTTGGGATTACGCGCCCTTGTGTAAAGCATAACTTTCTCGTCAAGGATGTAAAAGATCTGGCCGTAACCATTAAGAAGGCGTTTTATATTGCTCAGTCGGGGCGGCCAGGTCCTGTGCTTGTTGATATTCCGAAGGATGTGACTACGCATAAATGCGAGTTTGAGTATCCGAAGACAATTTCAATGCGCTCTTATACTCCGGGAGTGAAGTGCCACAGTGGGCAGGTGAAAAAGGCACTGCAACTGCTTTTGGCGGCGAAGCGTCCAATGATCTATACCGGTGGCGGGGTTATTCTGTCGGACACTTCAGATCAGTTGATCAAATTGGCTAGAGATTTGGGGTTTCCTGTAACCAATACACTAATGGGTTTGGGCGGGTATCCTTCGACGGACAAGCAGTTTGTTGGCATGCTGGGGATGCACGGTACTTATGAAGCTAACATGGCGATGCACTACTGTGACGTGCTGGTTGCGATTGGCGCGCGATTTGATGATCGTGTCATTGGTAACCCGGTAGATTTCGGGTCTGTGCAGCGAAAAATTATCCACATTGATATTGACCCATCATCGATTGCAAAGAGGGTTGATGTGGATGTTCCTATTGTAGGTAATTTGCCGGAAGTTCTTGGCGAATTACAAGCGCTACTAGACGAGCAAAAGAGTAAACCGGATGCAGAAGCTCTTGCTTCCTGGTGGAAGCAAATCGATGAATGGCGCAGTAGGAAGTCGCTTAAGTACAAACAAGGCAAAGATATCATCATGCCTCAGTATGTCATCGAGAAGCTCTATGAGGTGACTGGCGGAGATGCTTTTGTTACATCTGACGTTGGTCAGCACCAGATGTGGGCTGCCCAATATTATAAATTTGATAAACCTCGGCGCTGGATTAATTCGGGCGGCTTGGGAACCATGGGGGTTGGCTTGCCCTACGCAATGGGTGTGCGTTTTGCAAACCCTGAGGCAACGGTTGCCTGTGTTACTGGCGAAGCCTCAATTCAGATGAATATTCAAGAGTTGTCAACAGCTAAACAGTTTCATCTGCCGATAAAGATTATTAATTTGAATAACCGTTATCTTGGAATGGTTCGCCAATGGCAACAGATGTTTCATGGTGATCGGCATGCTGAGTCTTACGTGAACGCTTTGCCTGATTTTGTGAAGTTGGCTGAAGCTTATGGGCATGTGGGTATGCTGATAGAGCGTCCGTCAGATGTTGAGCCCGCATTGCGCGAGGCGTTTACCAAGCATAAAAATGACCTTGTGTTCATGGACTTCATAACAGACCAGACAGCCAATGTTTATCCTATGATCGCAGCCGGTAAAGGTTTATCAGACATGATTTTGGCAGAGGATTTGTGAGTATGAGGCATATCATTTCCATTCTTCTTGAAAATGAAGCGGGTGCTTTGTCTCGTGTATCGGGTCTTTTTTCTGCGCGGGCTTTCAATATCGAGTCACTCACTGTTGCAGCAACAGAGGATCCCTCGTTGTCGCGGATGACTATTGTTAGCAGCGGGTCTGATAGTGTCATTGAGCAAATCACCAAGCAACTGAATAAGCTCATTGATGTTGTTAAGGTAGTCGATTTATCAGAGGCCCCACACGTTGAGCGTGAGCTGATGTTAGTCAAGGTTCGTGCTACTGGAAAAGATCGCGAAGAAATGAAGCGCATTGCCGATATTTTTCGGGGACGGATTGTTGATGTCACAGAGTCTTCGTATGTTATCGAGCTGACAGGAGACTGTTCAAAACTGGATGCTTTCCTTGAGGTTATCGAGCATTCACTGGTTTTGGAAACGGTTCGTACAGGCGTGTGTGGCATTGGTCGTGGTGACCGTATTCTCAAGGTTTAATTTTTTGAAACTAAGGAACAATAAATAATGAAGGTTTTTTACGATAAAGACGCTGATATTTCCCTGATTAAAGGCAAGAAAGTGGCCATTATTGGCTACGGCTCACAAGGTCATGCGCATGCGCAGAACCTGAAAGACTCAGGGGTCAAGGTGGTTGTTGGCTTGCGTAAAGGCGGTGTGTCTTGGGATAAGGCTAAAAAAGCCGGGCTCAAAGTCGAAGAGATTGCCAAAGCAGTGAAAGAGGCCGATGTCGTTATGATGTTGTTGCCGGATGAAAATATCCCTGCGGTTTACTACAACGACGTTGAACCTAATATCAAAAAAGGCGCAACGCTTGCTTTTGCTCACGGCTTTAATGTGCATTACAACCAGGTCGTGCCACGCGCCGATTTGGATGTGATTATGGTTGCTCCGAAAGGTCCTGGCCATACGGTACGCTCCGAGTATTTGCGTGGCGGAGGCGTTCCATCACTCATCGCTGTTTATCAGGACAACTCAGGTAAGGCAAAAGCGGTTGCGCTTTCC
>JAUSQB010000435.1 GCA_030652715.1 Rugosibacter sp. | reverse complement strand
GCGCCGTGCAGGGTGCGGCTGGCGTTGTCTATGCCGAATTCACTGCACAGCGCATTCAGGTTGTTTTTCTTCCCCGGTCGCATCTCGCGCGCCATGCGCAGGGTATCTGTCACACACGGGCTTAGCTGCTCGATACTGTCTTTTTGCAACAGGCCAAGCTCGTTATTCAAAAAACCCACGTCAAATGCGGCATTGTGAATAATGACTTCAGATCCGCGTACAAAATCCATGAACTCGTCGACAACTTCAGAGAATTTCGGCTTATCGGCAAGAAACTCCGTTGTCAATCCGTGAATGGCAGTCGCCCCGGGGGGCACATCGCGCTCAGGATTGAGGTATTTGTGAAAACGTAATCCGCTCAACTGGCGACCGAGCATAACAGTTTCATGTAAGTGTGTAAGTCAGTGCCAGGGAGAATCGCTATATGATTACCAGAGCTTCCACCACGGTTCGGTGCGATTCAGGCCGCGTGCGTAATACTCGCTCTTCGGGAAATTCTTGCGCATGATGCGCTCGGCATCGTCGCGCAGATCATTTGCGCCCAGCAAGTCATAGGCCTTCACCATGATGAAAAGCGCTTCTTCATTGGCGGGCGCATTAGGATAGGTTTTAATGGATGCTTGCGCGCGGTTAAGTGCCGCAACATAGGCACCGCGTTTCATGTAATAACGCGCCACATGCACTTCATGCGAAGCCAGTGCATTGACAAGGTAATTCATGCGCAACGTGGCATCCGGCGTATAGCGGCTGTTGGGATAGCGCGTTACCAGGATTTTGAACGCATCAAAAGAATCTGCCGCAGCCCCAGGGTCGCGCTCGGTGAGATCCTGGTTGCTCAAACGGCCCAGCAAACCAAGGTCTTCATTGAAATTGGCGAGCCCTTTAAGGTAATACGCATAATCCACATTCGGGTGATTCGGGTGCAAACGAATAAAGCGGTCACAAGCAGCTAGCGCCGAGGCGGTTTCTTCTTTTTTGTAATACGCATAGGCAACTTCCAGTTGCGCTTGCTGGGCATATTGCCCGTAGGGGAAACGCGATTCGAGTTTCTCGAAATACTTGATGCCTAAATCATAGCCGCCTTCACTAATGGCTTCTTTGGCCGAGGTGTAGAGTTTTTGCGCTGACCACTTGGCGGTTTCATCGATTTCATCCGGCAAAATGCCGCATCCGGCAAGGAAGAATGCGAGAAAGAATCCGCCGATCAGGGCGTTTGAAGAGAGTGTTCGCCGGATTGCCGCTAAACTACGCATGATGAATGATGCCTCGCAAGAAATTCCGGCAGATTATAGCCCAAGCAAAACCGTGACCTCATTGCCCACGACGCTGGCCATCCCCCATGACTATGCCGGCATGCGCTTTGACGCTGCGCTGGCCAGGCTCTATCCTGAACATTCGCGCAGCCGCTTGCAAGAATGGCTGAAAGTCGGCCTGATACAGCTGGATGGCAAGCTTGCCGTAGGCAAGAGCCATGTGCTGGGTGGCGAGCGAATAGATTTCGCGACGGACATGAGCGGTGTGTTGCAAACACACGACGATGCTGCCGAAGACATTGCGCTGACTATCGTGTTTGAAGACGATGCGCTGATCGTGATCGACAAACCTGCCGGGCTGGTGGTGCATCCGGGCAATGGCAACGCCAGCGGCACTTTGCTCAATGCCTTGCTGCACCATGCGCCGCAACTGGCAGAAATTCCGCGTGCAGGCATTGTGCACCGCCTGGACAAGGACACCAGCGGCTTGCTGGTGGTGGCCAAAACGCTCACCGCGCAAACCGATCTGGTGCGCCAACTGCAGGCGCGCACCGTGCATCGCCATTATCTGGCCTTAGCACTGGGCGTGATCGAACACGGCGGCACGATTGATGCACCGATAGGTCGACATCCGGTGCATCGCACCAAAATGGCGGTGGTGCGAGGCGTTAACAATCGTGGCAGGGAGGCACGAACACACTATCTGGTGCGCGAACGCTTCGCCAAAACCACGCTGCTGGAATGCCAGCTGGAAACAGGGCGCACGCACCAGATTCGCGTGCATCTCGCTTCACGCGGGAACCCGCTGGCGGGCGACCCGGTCTATGGCAAGACATGCAGTGGCGATGCACAAATTGATGCCTTCAAGCGGCAGGCGCTGCATGCCTGGCGTTTGTCCCTGGTGCATCCCGTCAGCAAGCTCGATGTGTCGTGGGAATCGCCTTTGCCGGATGATTTTGCACAATTGCTGGAGGAACTGCGAGGAGACGCTAGTGGAAAACTCAGTGGAAAAACCGATGCAGAAAACCAGCAAAAGTAATCTCATCATCCCCAACTGGCCCGCTCCTTTGGGCGTACGCGCCTTGGTAACCACGCGTCAAGGTGGTAGCAGCGCAGAACCTTGGGCAAGCTTTAATCTGGCCTCGCACGTGGGCGATGATGCCGCTGCGGTAGCCGCCAATCGCGCCCTGCTGCGGCAAAGCTTGCCTGCCGATCCACCATGGTTGACGCAAGTGCATGGGACATTGTGCGTGGATGCAACGCAAGTACAACTGGGCACACACATTGAAGCCGACGCCAGCTTCACGCGCCAGCGTGGTGTCGTCTGCGCCGTGCTCACGGCCGACTGCCT
>JAUSQB010000434.1 GCA_030652715.1 Rugosibacter sp. | reverse complement strand
AATGGCATTGATGCCGCTGCCGTTGCTGGTCTGCCCGTCAAGATCAATTGTGTCGTCAAGCGCGGCACGAATATCGGCCAGATTCTGCCGCTGGCCCGTCATTTTCGCCACAGCGGTCATGTATTGCGCTTCATTGAATACATGGATGTCGGCAACTCCAATGGCTGGCACATGGATGAAGTGCTGCCGTCTGCCGAGGTGATTACGTTAATCCAGGCAGAGTTTCCGCTACAGGCGACGGACGCCAGCTATGCAGGAGAAGTGGCTGCGCGCTGGCGTTACCTTGATGGCGCAGGCGAAATTGGGGTGATTTCATCAGTCACACAGGCATTTTGCAGCAGTTGCACACGCGCCCGATTGTCCACTGAAGGCAAGCTGTACACCTGCCTGTTCACTCACCAGGGGCATGATCTGCGTGGCCTGCTGCGGGGTGGCAAAAGTGAGGATGGCTTAGCCCGCGCGATTGCCGGCATTTGGCGCGCACGCAGCGACAACTATTCGGAAATACGCACAGAAAAAACCGGCGAAATTGAAAAGATTGAAATGTCGTATATTGGCGGATGAGCCAATGCCGACTCTGAATCTTGATAACTCTGATCAACCACAAGGAGATTTTTCATGCATAAATTTTCCCGGCTACTCACAGCCATAATCGCCTCGACTGCCCTCTCAAGCATTGCATTGCTACCGGCCAACTCAGCCTTTGCCGCTGCACCCATGGTGCACACACAAGTGCCTGGCTATTACCGCTTGATGGTGGGCAACATTGAAGTCACTGCCTTATTTGATGGTGCCATGCACCTGGATAAAGGCCTTTTGCAACATGCCAACGAAAAAACCCTCAATCGTGCACTGGATCGCATGTTTGTCGGCAACCCGAAAATGCACACCGCCGTGAATGCCTACCTCATCAACACGGGCAAGCATCTGGTATTGGTTGATGCAGGCGCTGCTGGCCTGTTTGGCCCGACGCTGGGCAACCTGCTGCAAAACATGAAAGCCGCTGGCTATCAGCCGGAACAGGTTGATCGCATCATCATCACGCATTTGCATGCAGATCATGTAGGCGGCATCAATGACACGCAAGGCAAGCCGGTGTTCCCGCAAGCGGATGTGTACGTTTCAAAAGCAGAAAATGATTTCTGGCTATCAAAGGAAATTGCCGCTGGCGCGCCTGAAGCAATGCAGCCTTTTTTCAAAATGGCACAAGATAGCGCAGCCCCTTATCAAGCTACAGGTCACTGGAAAACCCTGGCGGGCGATGGCACAGGCGAAATTGTCCCCGGTATCAAGGCCGTCGATGCCTCTGGCCACACCCCGGGCCATCGGGTTTATGAAGTTGAATCGCAAGGGCAGAAACTCGTTATCACGGGCGACTTGTTCCATGCACACGCCATTCAGTTTGCCGAGCCGGGAGTCGCTATAAAATTCGACATTGACCAGAAAAAAGCCATTGCCATGCGTCGCGAAACGCTCAAGCGCGTAGCCAGCGAAAAGTCCTTCATGGCAGGTGCCCATCTGCCCTTCCCCGGCATAGGTCACGTCATCACAGAGGGCAAAGGCAGCTATCGCTGGGTGCCTGTTCAATTTTCTCCGTTGCCACCTGCTGCGGTTGCACCTTAACCTGCTACTCGGCAAGCGTTATTGCCCTATGAAAAGCCAGGCGATTAGCCTGGCTTTTTTTGCGTTCTGGATATTTTTGGCAGCATCAATTCTGTAGCTCGCTGACAGGAAAATTCACCTCAATCTCAATGCCATCGGGGTCACTGAACAACAGCTGAACAACACCGTAATCCGCCAAGGTTCTTTGCTCAACGTGAACATTGGCTGCCACCACACGGGCAAGAAAATCCTTGAATCCCGTGGCATTAAAGGCCACGTGTTCCATGTTTCCCGTACTCCGCTCAATGCCACTCGCATAAGATGGTGCGCTGCGTGCAAGAAATGCATCCAGCTCAGCGCCCGCACCCAAAAGATGCACCAAGGCCTGATCGCCAAGAAATAAAAGGCGAAAGGGAAACGCAAAGCTGGTGAGCGTTTCAATGCGAAACCCCATGACATCCTGATAAAAGCGAGCAGATGCGTCAATATCACGGGCACGAATGGTGTAGTGGTCAAAATTTGTTATAGGCATTTTTTCCTCCTTATGGAATATTTCGCTGAGCTGAAGTGTGTTTC
>JAUSQB010000033.1 GCA_030652715.1 Rugosibacter sp. | reverse complement strand
GTTTTTGGCCTGGTATCTGCGCCACATGTATCTTGAAAACAGTTTGCGTGTGCCCGGCCAGCTTGAGATGTGTGGCGTCAAAGTGGATATTGGGCGGGTGGATATGCCGGTCTTTATGCTGGCCTGTCGAGAAGATCATATCGTGCCATGGAAAACATCGTATATCGGGCGTTCTTTGCTGGGCGGCAAAAGCCAGTTTGTTTTGGGTGCCTCTGGGCATATTGCGGGCGTGATTAATCCGGCATCAAAAAATAAACGCAGTTACTGGACAAATAACCGCAAGACAAAAAAAGCCGGTGCCGATGAATGGCTAGCCACCGCAACCGAAGTTAAAGGCAGCTGGTGGCCCCTTTGGTCGGAATGGTTAAGCACTTTTGGCGGGGATCAAATTGCTGCGCCGCGCCGTCCTGGCAGCGCCGACTTTTCCGTGATCGAAGCCGCACCGGGACGCTATGTCAAGGAAAGGGCATAATGGTCAACGGGCGTAGATACATGCTTAAAGCAACTGTCTAAAGGAGAGAAACGTGCAAAAAGTAGCGGTGGTAACGGGCGGCATGGGTGGCCTGGGCGAGGCGATTTGCATTAAGTTGGCCGCCCTGGGTTACAAGGTGGTGACAACCTATAGCCCCAGCAACACCCATGCGGAGACATGGCTGCGCACAATGAATGACATGGGCTATGGTTTCAGAGCCTATCCGTGTGATGTGAGCGATTTCGATTCTGCCAAACAGTGCATCGATCAAATCACCGCTGATCTGGGCCCGGTGGATGTGCTGGTTAACAACGCAGGGATCACTCGTGACATGACATTCAAGCGCATGAGCAAGGCCGATTGGGATGCGGTGATGCGCACCAATCTTGATTCCGTGTTCAATATGACCAAACAGGTGATGGATGGCATGATGGAGCGCAATTGGGGGCGCGTGATCAACATCTCGTCAGTCAACGGCCAAAAAGGTGCCTTTGGACAAACCAACTATGCCGCTGCCAAAGCCGGGATGCATGGTTTTACGAAGTCGCTGGCACTTGAGGTAGCAAAAAAAGGCGTGACCGTTAACACCATTTCGCCAGGGTATATCGGCACCAAAATGGTGGCAGCTATCCCAAAGGACGTTTTGGAAAGCAAGATATTGCCGCAAGTGCCCGTTGGCCGTCTGGGCAAGCCCGAGGAAATCGCGGGGCTGGTGGCCTATCTGTCTTCCAATGAGGCGGCTTTTGTGACAGGTGCGAATATTTCCATTAATGGCGGTCAGCACATGTATTGAAAATAATAAAGAACGGCAACTATCGTGGGCACATTGCCTGCACATGCGTAATTTTTGAGCGATTATTTTTAAGTAATGGGGGCAGTGGCACTATGGTTAAGCGGGTCGCATTGGTAACAGGAGCAATGGGCGGATTGGGAACAGCAATTTGCAAGGCATTGGCGCAAAATGGTTTTACGGTAGCAGCCAATTGTCTGCCCGATTTTGAGCCAAAAGCTGCGTGGCTGGCACAGATGAAAGCAGAAGGTTTTGATTTTCTCGTAGCCGAAGCCGATGTGACAGATTATGATGCGTGCGCTGGCATGATCAAGTATCTGGAAGCAACGGCGGGCCCGGTGGATGTGCTGGTCAATAATGCGGGCATTACACGCGATGCCGTTTTCAGGAAAATGACTAAAGGCCAATGGGATGCAGTGCTATCCACCAATCTCGATTCTGTTTTTAATGTGACACATCATGTACTAACTGGCATGGCTGATCGCGGCTGGGGACGGGTAATTAATATTTCATCCGTCAACGGCATTAAAGGCCAGTTTGGTCAGGCCAATTATTCTGCGGCCAAGGCAGGGATTCTTGGCTTTACCAAGGCGATTGCGGCTGAAGTTGCAAAAAAAGGCGTCACAGTGAATGCCATTGCACCGGGGTATGTGGGTACGGATATGGTGATGGCGATTAAACAGGAAGTGCGTGATGAGATTGTTTCCACCATTCCCATGGGCCGCTTGGGCAAACCTGAGGAAATTGGCGGACTTTGCGTTTATCTGGCGTCAGATATTGCCGGATACATGACGGGTGCTACGCTGAATATCAACGGTGGTTTGCATTTCAGTTGAGAACTGAAGGTTTAAAAAAAGCAGATTCATACTAACAGGAATTGGCAGGCCAATCTCGAAAAATGGGTCAATAAGGAAGGAGCACCATGGCTGAACAGAATCGAATCATCAAGAAATATCCTAATCGGCGGTTGTACGATACCCGTACCAGCACATACATTACGCTAGTGGATGTCAAAGGACTGGTTTTGACGCATGAGGTATTTCAAGTGGTGGATGCGAAATCAGGCGAAGATTTGACCCGGTCAATTTTGATGCAGATTATTCTTGAAGAGGAGGCGGGCGGCTCGCCCATGCTTTCATCTGAAATGCTGTCGCAGATGATTCGTTTTTATGGCAGTGCCATGCAGAGCATGATGGGCCGCTATCTTGACAGCAACATGAAAGCATTTGTTGATATGCAGGCCAAGTTTTCGGAACAGGCTGTGCCGTCGTTTGGTGTTCCAGGGCTGGGGACTCCGGATATGTGGAATCAGTTTCTGAATTTCCAGGGGCCGGCCATGCAAAGCATGATGAGTGCATATGTTGAGCAATCACAGCAGTTGTTCCAGCAGATGCAAGACAAAATGAAAGAGAAGACCCGAAAAATCTTTCCCGATGCCACCGAGAATGCTGCGCCTAAACAAGGTAAAACGTCAGGCAGTGCGAAGTCAAAATAAATCACAGTTACCCAGCCAAATTATTCATGAAAAAAAGCAAGATTAATGCACCATCCGTTGGCTTTGTCTCACTCGGCTGCCCCAAAGCCGCTTCAGATGCTGAGCAGATACTTACCCGATTGCGCGCCGAGGGCTACTCCATTTCAGGCAGCTATCAAGGTGCTGATCTTGTCGTGGTCAACACCTGTGGCTTTATTGATGCGGCGGTGGAAGAATCGCTCGATGCCATTGGCGAAGCGATGGCCGAGAACGGCAAGGTC
>JAUSQB010000421.1 GCA_030652715.1 Rugosibacter sp. | reverse complement strand
GCCGCTGGTGCAGGGCGCAGGCGGCATGAAAATGCATGACGCTGCCACGCTAGCACGGGTGGCGGCAAGTTGCAAACGCCATCAGGTACTGCTGATTGCCGATGAGATCATGACCGGTTTTGGGCGCACAGGACACCTTTTTGCCTGCGAAGAAGCCAATATCACACCCGACATCATTTGCCTGTCCAAAGCACTCACCGGCGGTACGTTAGCGCTGGCAGCTACTGTGGCACGGCGACATGTTTTTGCCGCATTTCTTAGTGGCGACCCTGCTGCTGCCCTGATGCATGGCCCAACGTTTATGGCGAACCCGCTGGCGTGTGCGGCAGCCAATGCCTCGCTCGATTTATTCGCACAGGAAGCGCGCCTGGCACAGGTTGCGGCCATAGCGTTGCAACTAAAAGACGAACTTGCACCCTGCCGTCAATTTGCTGGCATTCGTGATGTGCGCGTCAAAGGTGCCATTGGCGTCGTTGAGATGCAAGGAGAGATCGATCTCGCCGCTTACCGCACACGCTTTGCAGAACTTGGTGTCTGGGTGCGGCCCTTTGGCGATGTCATTTACCTGATGCCGCCTTTCATCATTTCCCCGCAGGATCTACGCACGCTGACAAGCGCGGTGGTTCAGGTAGTCAGTGAGATGCCAGATAGATAAAGCACAGAGGTTCGCCAAGAGTGAACCTCTGCCTTAGTACATGTTCCGCACTAAAGGCAAAGCATCAAACCTTATCGGGTGGACGCGGCCCACGGCGGGGCTTTTTGAAGAAACGCTTGGCAGGCCGTGGCGCATCAGCACCACCTGCCCCATAGGGCGCCGCTGCGCCAGGACCACCAGGAACAACGTTTAGCGCTGAACCATGTGCACCATTGGGTCGGTGATGACGACCTGCGTTGGGTGACGATGCAGGTCGTCGTCCCGGCTCTGCAAAACGACTCGGCTTTTGATGGCGCCCTACATTGGCATCAGCATTCGGCGACTGGACTCGATTACCCGGTGCAAGCTGTATCTCAAGTTCGATCAACTCATCCCACAACGCATCGGTACGATCACGATCAGGAATCGCTAGCAGTTCGCGTAAACGACGACGTGGATCAGGCATAGTCGGCGCAGCAGGCTTGAGTTCTGTCGGCTGAATAGCGCGCGCAACAGGCACTGGGTCTGGCATGGAAAGCACTGGCGCGAAAGGTGCCGGTTCAGCAGCACTTGCCTCAGGTAGCGGGGAGTCAGCCTGTTTTTCAATCGGGGCTTCAACCGATGCTTTAGCCGAAACGTCAAGCGCGACTTCAACCGAGGAGGCAACCGACTTTCTAACCGACCTTTTAACTGGAATTTCAACCGGATTTTCAACCGCCGATTCAGCTATTTTTTCAACTGTATTTTCAGTGAGTTCCACGGGCTGTTCCGGGATAGATTGTTTATTCATGAGGATATTATCGCCTGAAATAAATTACATACTGTCATAAGCACTCCTTTTGCTGCGCACTTTGCACAGGTTTGACACCAATACAGTCGAACCGCACCGTATCACACCCTCCGCTACGGCGAGGAGACCTGCCCGCAAAGCGGAATTCCAGGTCTGCAAAGCTGAGCGTCTTTTGCTCGACCGCCTTGTAGCGCAGTTGCTTCACCAGCGCCGATTTTTTCGACTTTTATGTGTTCTGAATGACGATTTTCGGAAACTTGCTCGTCTGGTCTTGCGCTTGCTCAGCCATTTTTATTGCAAGTCGGCGCGCAATGGTGGCGTAAATCGCCGCGATACGACCGTCTGGTTGGGCAACAACCGTAGGCTTGCCAGAATCCGTCTGTTCGCGAATCGCGATGTCCAACGGTAACGCGCCAAGCAGTTCGATATCATAATCCTTTGCCATGCGATCACCACCCCCGGTGCCAAAAATAGGCTCTTCGTGACCACAGTGCGAACAAATATGGATACTCATGTTCTCGACGACGCCCAAGATCGGCACGCCAACCTTCTGGAACATTTTAAGCCCTTTGCGCGCATCCAGCAACGCAATATCCTGCGGTGTCGTCACAATAACCGCTCCCGTGACCGGCACTTGCTGCGCCAGAGTCAGTTGAATATCACCCGTGCCAGGTGGCATATCAACAATCAGGTAATCGACATCCTGCCAACGCGTTTCATTGAGCAATTGCATGAGTGCCTGAGTCACCTTCGGGCCGCGCCACACCATAGGCTGCTCGGGATCAATCAGCAAACCAATCGACATGGC
>JAUSQB010000418.1 GCA_030652715.1 Rugosibacter sp. | reverse complement strand
CCCGCTTCACCATCGTCGGCGCGATTCATCACTATCACCCCGGCTACTCGTTTGAACAATTGAATGACATCTCCTGGCTACGGCAAAAGCTGGCTGATTTGAAGTGCGACCTTAACTCACCCCATCTTTGCAACGCTGGACTAGGCGGCTTGCAACTGGCCTTGTTCGAAGAAACCACCGAAGCCGAATTGTGGGAGCCTACCTACATCATCGACTACCCCGCCGAAGTCTCGCCCCTGGCACGGCGCAGCGACACGAATCCAGAAGTCACCGAGCGTTTTGAACTGTTCATTGTCGGCCGCGAAATCGCCAATG
This sequence comes from Rugosibacter sp., assembly GCA_030652715.1. Lineage (GTDB taxonomy): Bacteria > Pseudomonadota > Gammaproteobacteria > Burkholderiales > Rhodocyclaceae > Rugosibacter. The sequence continues at coordinate 7,123 of JAUSQB010000418.1, read as the reverse complement.
GTTTTTCCGAATTGAACGACCCGGAAGACCAGGCTGCGCGCTTTCAGGAACAAGCCAAAGCCAAGGAAGCGGGTGACGAAGAAGCCATGTATTTTGATGCCGACTACATTCGCGCCCTGGAATACGGCCTGCCGCCCACTGGTGGCTGCGGAATCGGCATTGATCGCTTGATCATGCTGCTCACCGATTCCGCTTCCATCCGCGATGTGATTCTTTTCCCTCATATGCGCCCCGAAGTGTCCTGATGCGCGTTGAATAAACCCACGCAATGAAGCATCCGTCACTGGTTCCGGCCGTGCTCGCCACAACCTGTGACGGCACGCCATTCTCAGTGGCTTACGATGACTTGTATCACTCCGCCCATGGCGGGCTGGCTCAGTCCCGTCATGTGTTTATTCATGGCAACGACCTGCCTTCACGCTGGCAGCACGCTGTTCAACACAACAATCCATTTGTCATTGCTGAAACCGGATTTGGCCTGGGGCTGAATTTTCTTGCCACCTGGCAAGCCTGGCAGATAGCCGGGCAACCCTGCCGCTTGCACTTTGTTTCCTTTGAAAAACATCCATTTTCGCGCAAAGACCTGGCTCGTGCATTAGCTGGTTTTGCAGAACTGGAAATGCTCGTCAGTCAGCTGATAAACCAGTGGCCGCCGCTAGTCAACGGTTTTCATCGGCTGCATTTTGAAAATAGTCAGGTGACGCTCACTCTGATTTTTGGCGATGCGCAAACACAATTGCCGCGCCTTGTTGCCCGGCTTGACGCGCTCTATCTGGATGGGTTTGCTCCGGCCAAAAATCCCGAACTCTGGTCGCCCGCACTACTCGCCACTTTTACTCGCCTGTGCCACCCCTCAGCAACGCTGGCGACATGGAGCGTTGCCGGTGAGTTGCGCCGCACGCTGGAAACACTCGGCTGGATGCTGGCACGTCGTCCCGGTTTTGGCAACAAGCGTGAAATGCTTGTTGGCCATCATTCAGCTGCCGCATCCTTTGAATCCGTGTCTGAACAAGGGTGCTTTCCAGAGACTGCTCTGCATTTCCTTCAGCCGGATGCAAAGCTTTGCGGCATATCACCATCCGCTACGGCGGGCATCCGCAACGGCGAGGAAAACGTACTTTGCTCGACCGCCTTGCTGCGCAGGGGCTTCACCAGAGCATTTCTTGCTCGGCCGCCTTGTAGCGCATCCATAGCTACGTCGGCAGGGTTCTTTCCTGCCTCTTCTCGCTGTACAGGGAGTTCATCAGCGCACCTCGAAGGAAGTACACGGATTAAAAGGGCGCCGACTTTTATGCATGGCGAGCGCAAAGCGCTAGTCATCGGCGCAGGCCTGGCTGGTACAGCGATTAGCGAACGGCTGGCCCAGCGTGGCTGGCAGGTTGATCTGTTTGAGCGCAACGCCGCACCGGCGCAAGAAGCCTCGGGTAATCCTTCCGGCGTGCTACTGCCGCTGCTGGCAAAAGACGATGCGCTAGCAGCACGGCTTTCGCGTGCCTGCTATCTGTATGCGCTACGCCGTTTGAATGAATTGCCCAACGTGCGCTGGTCGCCCTGCGGCGTGCTGCACATTGCGCGCAATACCAACCATGAATTTTTGCAGTGCGCCACAGTGCATGAATTGAATCTGCCTGTCGAGCTGGTCAGCTTTCTCGACCGTGCCGCCGCCGAAGCGCTGATAGGTCGCCCTTTAGCGCATGGTGGCTGGTGGTTTCCCGCAGGAGGCTGGGTCGATCCATCCAGCTTATGCAATGCCCTGCTCGCGGCAGGCGGGGAGCGCATCCGCACGCATTACAGCGTTGAAGTGGCGCGGCTAGAGCAAGCCGCCGATGGCTGGCAAATATTTGACAGCACCGATAATTTGCTGGGTAGCGCACCTCATCTGATTCTTGCTAACGCCCAGGCAGCCGAAGCGCTGCTGCCCTGCTCCGTGCCGCTGACACTTATGCCGATACGTGGCCAGATCAGCTATCTGACAGAACCCGCAGGTAATGACAGCTACCCGCCACTGCGCCATGCGCTCTGCCGCTCTGGCTATTTGACGCCGCCAGAATCAGGCACCATATGCGTTGGCGCGAGCTTTGACAGCGGCGACAGCGATCTGCAAAGCCGCCTGAGCGATCACAAAGGCAACCTGCAGCGCCTTGAAGAGTTACTACCGGGCGCCACACAAGGCATCGATGCCTGCACACTGACAGGCCGCGTCGGAATACGCTCCACGACGCGCGATCGCGTACCGCTAATTGGCGCCCTGCCCGCGCCACTAACGGCCAAAGACATGAAGCAAGCAACACTCGCCACCCTGCCACGCATCCCAGGGCTGCATGTTTTTCTCGGTCTCGGCGCGCGCGGCATGGTCTGGGCACCGCTGGCAGCCGAATTGCTGGCCAGTCAACTGGCTAACGAACCCTTGCCACTCGAGCAAGAACTGATCAATCTTACCGATCCGGCGCGCTTTTACCTGCACGCCCTGCGGCGCAATCAGACGATTATCAGATAAATCTGTAACAGCGAATTTCTGCTTTACCTATTGTCTGCTTGACTGCGTTATGCTGTACGTAGGTTTTAACTACAAAGGAGGCTCTCATGGAAACTGATCGACCTGCATCCCGCATGCATCCACTGATAATCGTTGCTGCTATCTCTGTTATCGCCGTTGCTTTGGCAGGCGTTGGCGTGCTAACGGGCATATTGCCTACCCCAGGCGATCGTGCTGCTGAACCAGCCCTGACTTCTGTCACCGAAGCTGATACATCCATCGCGCAGGAGCCAGCCGCCAGCAAGCCAGTCGAACCTGCCCAGCCAACTAAATCGGCAAGTACGCCGTCGGTAACTAAAAAAGCGGCCAAACCGGCAAAAGCTGCCGTCTCGCCAGCACCGACTTCTATCGCTACTAAAGCACCGGTGAAATGTCATGACTGCGGCGTAGTCGAAGAAGTCCGCATTCTCGCTGTCACGCCAGAGGGTAGCGGCTTGGGCGGCGTTGCCGGCGGCGTGGTCGGCGGTCTGCTCGGCAATCAAGTCGGCAAGGGAAGTGGTCGCACCGCAGCAACAGTCGCCGGCGTTGTTGGCGGTGCCCTTGTCGGCAATCAAATTGAAAAAAGCACCAAGAAAACCCAAAACTACGAGCTCGTAGTGCGCTACGACGATGGCACGACACAGGTCTTTCCTAGCGATACGATGCCTGCATGGCGTGAAGGCGATCAGGTTCGCGTGGTCAATGGCGTGCTAACCAGCCGCTGATAAATGAGCAAAAAGTGCTGAAAAACGCTTCCCGGTCATCGCGCCCCGGAAGCGTTTTTTTATTCAGCTAAAGAGCTAAAGCAGCATCCAATCGCTGCAACACCCGCTCGCGCCCGAATACTTCCAATACCGCATCAATCGCCGGAGACTGCGGCAAGCCTAACAGTGCAACACGCAGCGGAATCGCCACCTGCGGCATTTTCAGATCCAACCCCGCAGCCGTTTGTTTCACCAATTGGCCCAACTCAGCCGCCTGCCATGTGCAGCTCGCCAAGCCTGCGCGCAGCACGCTCAGTGCCTTGCGCGCACTTTCCGTCAAATGCTGTTTGCGCACATCTTCACTCGCATGAACAACAGCATAAAACGGATGCACTGCATCGGCCAGCTCGTTCAGATTGCCCGCGCGGTCGCGGTAAAGCGCCACCACCCGTGCGACATCCGGGCCGTCAGCCGTCGCCACGCCTTTCCATGCCAGCCGCCGCGTAATCTCGGCAACCAGCCGTTGCGGGTCGGCAGCCTTGATGTAATGTGCGTTGAGCCAATTGAGTTTTTCGGTATTGAATTGCGCGGCTGACGCGGTGATGTGGTCAAGATCGAACCACTGCGTGAACTGCTCCATGCTGAACACTTCCTCATCGCCATGCGACCAGCCAAGGCGCGCCAGATAGTTCAAAACCGCCTCGGGCAGGTATCCATCTTCGTCATACTGCATCACCGACACTGCGCCATGCCGCTTGGATAGTTTCTGTCCATCATCGCCAAGGATCATCGACAAATGCGCGTAGCTTGGCACCGGTGCCCCTAGCGCCTGCAACAGGTTGATCTGGCGTGGCGTGTTGTTCACATGATCATCACCGCGAATTACATGGGTAATGGCCATCTCCCAGTCATCCACCACCACGCAAAAGTTATAAGTCGGCGTACCATCGGCGCGGGCGATGATGAAATCGTCCAGCTCGGTATTGGCAAATTCGATACGTCCCTTCACTTGATCGTCCCACGCAACCACGCCACCGCTCGGATTACGAAAACGCACAACAGATGGCAAATCTGGTGCTGGCGGTAAAGTCTTGCCAGCCTCGGGCCGCCAGCGGCCATCATAACGCGGCTTTTTTTTACGCGCCTCTTGCTCGGCACGCATTGCATCCAGCTCCTCCCGCGTGGTGTAGCAAAGATAGGCAGTTCCTGCCGCCAGCATTTCGTTGATCACTTCTCTGTAACGCGCCATGCGCTGCATCTGATAAAACGGGCCCTCATCGTAGTTCAGCCCCAGCCACGCCATGCCATCAAGAATTGCCTGTACCGCCTCAGGCGTCGAGCGCTCAACATCCGTATCTTCGATGCGTAAAATAAACTTTCCGCCATGCCGCTGGGCATATGCCCATGAAAACAAGGCAGTGCGGGCACCACCAATATGCAGGAAACCGGTTGGACTAGGAGCAAAGCGGGTACGTACAGTCATAAAATGAAAATAAAAAAAAGATGGGGAAGCCTGATTTTACGTCATCCCAAGCGCTAAGCAATTGACCTGATACCCCATTTATGGTTAAATAACAGACTCTTTTCGCGGGCGGTTAACTCAGCGGTAGAGTGCCACCTTCACACGGTGGAAGCCACTGGTTCGATCCCAGTACCGCCCACCAGGCAGCGCAGGTTTTCCTACGTTTTTGCACAAAATGATCATTAATTCACTGTGAACAAGCGATTTAAGCATTTAACAAGCTCAAAACGAATTAACACACGAATATGTCAGACTGAGCCTCTTTGCTGCACTCTGTTATAGTTCGGCAAGGATCAAGATAGATCGTAGTTATTACTGATTTGATGTAATCAATGGCGTTTCCATGACTAAAGAAACAAAAGAACTGGTTTATTGCTACCACTGCCGCACGCACCATCCTCGTGAAGAAATGCGTCGGATGGTTACCAAAACAGGAACGCGCTGGCGCTGCATTCGAAGCATTGAGGCAACCCAGCGAGGCCTTGAGGCTCGCGAAGCTTATGGTCGTCAGGTATCTGAAATGAACAAAGCGGAATCCAAAGCGCGTGCTCAACGCTTAAACAGTGCCTTGCAAGAAAAATAATCCGCAGACACTGTCGCACGCCACGACCTGAAATCAGGGTCGCGGCGGAGTTTTGCCCTTGCAAGCAGTTATGCAACCACAAAAAACATTGCTTGTAGTGTATTACTCAGTGACAGGCGGTACTGAGCAGATGGTTCGCGCTTTAATCAAAGGTGCCAAGGACGCAGACACAGAAGGAGCCGTTCTCGCACAGCTCAAATTGGCGGCAGACACTTCAACAGACGATGTGCTTGCCGCTGACGCCTATGTTTTTGCGACACCAGAAAATCTTGGCGCGGTTTCCGGACTGATGAAAGACTTCTTTGACCGCTGCTATTATCCGGCGCTTGAAAAAATCACTGGCCGAGCCTATGCCTCGATGATTTGTGCAGGCAGCGATGGGCACAATGCAGCCCGGCAGATTGAGCGCATCACCACCGGCTGGCGCTTGCGCGCTGTCGCAGACCCGCTGATTGTGTGCACTCATGCACAAACGACAGAGGAAATTCTGCGCCCAAAAACTATTTCAGCGAAAGACCTTGCGCACTGCGAAACACTGGGCAGCCTCATGGCTAACGGGCTAGCGCTGGGTATTTTTTGACCCATCAGCTAACCCTCACCAACTCACGTCATGCCGCTATGGCGCAACAGCTAGGCAGCCGCTTGGTCTAGATCAAATGCACGGTGCAAGGCGCGCACAGCCAACTCAAGATATTTTTCATCCACGACGACTGAAATCTTGATCTCGGAAGTGGAAATCATCTGAATGTTGATGCCTTCTTCAGCCAGCGTGCGGAACATTTTGCTGGCTACACCGGGGTGGGAGCGCATGCCGACACCCACTGCGGATACTTTGCAAATCTTGTTGTCTCCATCAATTTTCAGCGCCCCAACGTGGGGTTTTATTTGCTCTTCCAGCATCTTCTTCGCCCGCGCATATTCGCTGCGATTGACAGTAAATGAAAAATCCGTTGTGCCATCATGGCCTACGTTCTGAATAATCATATCGACATCAATATTGGCCTCGGCAATCGGGCCCAGGATTTGGTAAGCAATGCCAGGGCGGTCAGGCACACCCGATACGGTTAATTTGGCTTCGTCGCGATTGAATGCAATGCCTGAAATAATGGGTTGTTCCATAGTGGTATTTTCCTCAAAAGTGATCAATGTGCCGGCGGTTTCCTGGCCTTCTTCTTCCAGGCTGGAGAGCACACGCAGTTTGACTTTGTACTTGCCTGCGAATTCGACAGAGCGAATCTGCAACACCTTAGAGCCCAGGCTCGCCATTTCCAGCATTTCCTCAAAGGTGATCTGATCGAGCTTTCTGGCTGCAGGGACGATGCGTGGGTCAGTGGTATATACGCCATCCACATCGGTATAAATCTGACATTCTTCTGCTTGCAGGGCGGCAGCCAAGGCGACGCCGGAGGTATCCGAGCCGCCCCGGCCCAGCGTGGTGATGTTACCGCTCGCATCCACCCCTTGAAAACCGGCAACAATCACTACGGTATCGTTATTCAGATCCTGGCGGATGTTGCTGTCATCAATATTCAGGATGCGCGCTTTGGAAAAAGCGCTGTCTGTCAAAACCTTGACCTGGCCGCCGGTATAGCTTTTGGCTTTCAGGCCAAGATCGCGTAGCGCCATCGCCAATAAAGCGATGCTGACTTGCTCGCCCGTGGCAAGCATCGCATCCATCTCGCGCAGATCGGGCTGGGGGGATACCTCATGTGCCAGAGCCACCAGCCGGTTAGTTTCACCGCTCATCGCGGATACCACGACGACAATCTGATGCCCCTGCGCTTTCCAGCGCGAGACTC
>JAUSQB010000397.1 GCA_030652715.1 Rugosibacter sp. | reverse complement strand
GCGGTTCATGGTCAGCTGGGTCGCTCGTGCGGTAGGAATAATCTCGGGCCCTGCTCCCGCACGGCCTGCCTGTTCAATTTCAGCCAATGTTGCGGTGGCAATCGCCTCGATTTCAGGCACTACCAGGTGCGGTTTTTCTTTGTCGATCACCGCACGCAAAGCCGCACCATCCGTCATGTTGATCACATGGCTGCGATGCGCCACCTGCATGCCGGGTGCATCGGCATAGCGATCAACGCCAATTACCTCGCAGCCCAGGCGTTGCAATGCGATAATCACCTCTTTGCCAAGTTCGCCGCAGCCCAGCAGCATGACGCGTGTGGCAGAGGGCGACAACGGTGTGCCGATGCGAGCATTTGTTTTCATCATCAATCCTTGTTGTAAAGCAGCTATCGATGGCTGATTTTAGCCGACCATTGATCTCCAAATTCATGTCTGAACTCCCGCCAAACCCTATATCCCGCCCCGTTTCATTTTTACGCAGCGGCTGGCCCGCGCTGCTTGCCACGCTATGTATCTGGACAGGTTTTATTCTGATGTCGCGGGCGGCAGGCAAAGGCGTGCTGACGCCGTGGGATGTGACTGCCTTGCGTCTTGGCACAGGCGGCATCATCGCCCTGTTTTTTCTGCCCCGCGTGAAACTGCCCAATATGAAAGTCATGGCCTTGTTTGCCTTGTTCGGCGCCATAGGCTATGCCTGCTTTGTTTATTCGGGGTTTCGGCTAGCGCCGGCTGCACATGGCGCGGTGCTGGCACCGGGCTGCTTGCCTCTCGCCACAGCGATCGTTGCCTGGTTATGGTTCAAGAAAAAACCCAACCGCAAACAGATGATCGCGTTGCTGGGTATTGGCATAGGCATTCTGATGATCGCGACAGACAGCTTGTCCGCGCAAGGGCATTTAACGGGTTGGCAACTGGTGGGCGATCTGCTGTTTATCTGTGCCGCTTTTTCCTGGGCGATTTTTACCGTATTGCTACGCGAAAATCCCATGCCGCCTTTGGCTGCAACGGTGGCGACGGTATTGACAGGGGCCTTGATGTATCTGCCTATCTGGTGGCTTTTTCTGCCCAGCACTTTGTCACTCGCCCCGCCTCATGAAATCGCCATGCAGGCGCTGTATCAGGGGGTGTTGGTGGTGTTCGTTGCCTTGATCACCTATGCCCATGCCGTGCGTCAGCTTGGGCCGCAAATCGTTGCCCTCACCTTGGCCATGGTGCCCGTGCTGGCGTCTTTAGGGGCGGTGCCTTTGCTGGATGAGCCTTTGTCGATGCTGGCTTTGACCGGTCTTTTGGCGGTGACGGCTGCCGCCGTGCTGGGTGTGCGCGCCAGCCGGTAAAGCTTTGCATTGTGGAATAAATATAGAACAGAAGAATCTAAGCCTGCCGCTGCAGGTTTTGTAAAATGGCAGCCATTGAAAAATCAGAAATGAAAGCAGGAAAGTAACTATGGCATCTGTTGCAACCGAAAAAGTCATCAGCGTGCATCACTGGAACGACACGCTATTCAGCTTCCGCACCACGCGCGATCGCGGCCTGCGCTTTGAGAACGGGCATTTCATCATGATCGGCCTGGAAGTGGATGGCCGCCCGTTGCTGCGCGCCTACAGCATC
>JAUSQB010000396.1 GCA_030652715.1 Rugosibacter sp. | reverse complement strand
ATGGGCGTGATGATGCTGGCTGCGGGCAAGGGGTCAAAAGTCATGGTGACCACCAGCGGCGAGCAAGAAGATGAAGCCTTGCAAGGCCTGGTGCAATTGATTGCCGATCGTTTTGGCGAGGCCGAGTAAACCCCATGAGCTTTACCTTGCATGGTCTGGCGGTATCAGGAGGCATTGCCATTGGCCATGCGCATCTGATTTCGCACGCCGTGCTGGAGGTGACGCAGTATCAACTGCGCGAGCGAGATGTCGCCGATGAGTTAAAACGGCTGGATGCCGCTCTAGCTACCGCAATAGGCGAGCTGGATGCTTTGCGCGAAGAGGCGAATAATGCGGGCAGTCCGGGTGAGTTATCTGCATTCATTGATTTGCATTCCATGCTGTTGGCTGACCCGGATTTGACGGCTGGCGTGCACTCATTGATTCGTGATGGCCGCTGCAATGCCGAATGGGCGATGGTGCAACAGATGCAGGAATTAGCTGCGCAGTTTGATGCGTTTGAAGACGCTTACTTAAGGGAGCGCAAGCACGATGTTTCACAAGTGGTTGAGCGTGTGTTGCGCATATTGCAAAATAAACCGCGCAAGATTGCCAGCCGCCGCACGATGGTGGATGCCGAGCTGATTTTGGTCGCGAATGATCTATCGCCAGCGGATACGCTGCAATTCAAGAATCTGAAAGTCGGTGGGTTTGTCACCGATACGGGCGGGGCGACTTCACATACGGCGATTGTGGCGCGCAGCCTGGCGATTCCAGCCGTGGTCGGCATGCAAAATGCCCGGCCGCTGATTCAGGATAATGATTTGCTGATTCTGGATGGCGCGCGCGGCATGCTGATTGTTGATCCGGATGCACGGGTGCTGGAAGAATATCGGCTCAAAAAAGCAGGCATTGAGCTGGAGCGCAGTAAACTCATGCGCCTTAAAACGGCACGTGCCGCCACGCTGGATGGCGAGTTGATCGAGCTGTACGCCAATATCGAATTACCGCAGGATGCTGAGCGCGCTAAAGAAGTCGGGGCTGATGGTATTGGTTTGTTCCGCTCGGAATTTCTCTTCATGAACCGCGATGAATTACCCGATGAAGACGAGCAATATGAAGCCTATCGTCATGTGGTGAAGGCATTTGCCGGCAAGCCGGTCACGATACGTACTTTGGATATTGGTGCCGATAAAGAGGCACGCGCATTAAGAAGCCGCGCGGGAGACCATCTTTCTCCGAATCCCGCACTGGGTTTGCGCGCCATTCGGTTTTGTCTCACCGAGCCGCAGATTTTTCTCACGCAGTTACGCGCCATTTTGCGGGCTTCGCAACATGGCCGGGTAAGGTTGTTGATTCCCATGCTGGCGCATGCGCAGGAAATTGTACAAACGCTGGCCTTGATTGAAGAAGCCAAAACGCAACTGCGCGAATCACGCCATAAATTTGCGGCTGATGTTGAGGTGGGTGGCATGATAGAAATTCCCGCAGCGGCATTGGTGCTTGGCCCTTTTTTGCGGCATCTTGATTTTTTGTCGATCGGCACCAATGATTTGATTCAATACACCCTGGCCATTGATCGCAGCGATGGGGCGGTGGCGCACCTGTATGACCCATTGCATCCGGCCGTGCTGCAACTGATTCTCAAAACCTTGCGCGCTGGTGCACGCGCCGGGTTGCCGGTTTCTGTGTGTGGCGAAATGGCGGGCGACCTCAAATTGACGCGCTTGTTGCTCGGCATGGGGTTGCGTCAATTCTCGATGCATCCGGCGCAGTTGCTGGAGGTCAAGCAACAAGTATTAAAGTCAGACACTGCTCTTTTGGCCTCGCATGTCTCGCGCTTGCTGAAAAACGATGAGCCAGAAAAAATTGCCGAGCTGATGGCGCGGCTGTAAGGCGACTTTAAGGTAACGATGATGAGTGTCGGGCTAGTCCTCCCCCAGCAGGCGCATTTTTCTTCACCCCTGGTGCTGAAAAGCGGTGCTCTATTGCCTTCTTTTGATTTGCTGTATGAAACCTATGGCACGTTAAACGCGGCCAAATCCAACGCGATTCTGGTTTGTCATGCGCTATCTGGCCACCATCATGTGGCGGGATATTATGCGGATCAAAATGACAACATCGGCTGGTGGGACAACATTATCGGCCCTGGCCGCCCGCTGGATACAGACTGTTTTTTCATCGTTGGCGTGAATAATCTGGGCGGGTGTCATGGCTCGACGGGGCCTGCCAGCATCAACCCTGCAACGGGCAGGCACTGGGGCGCAGACTTCCCCGTGGTGACAGTTGAAGACTGGGTGGAAACGCAGTCACGCCTGGCAGATGTTCTGGGCATTGATGCCTGGGCGGCGGTGATAGGCGGCAGCCTGGGCGGCATGCAGGCGCTGCAATGGACGCTGAGCTTTCCTGAGCGTGTAAGGCATAGCCTGGTGATTGCGGCTTCAGCCAAGCTCTCGGCTGAAAACATTGCGTTCAACGAAATTGCGCGGCAGGCTATTTTGAGCGACCCGGATTTTCATGGCGGCAATTATTATGCGCATGATGTGCGGCCGTTAAACGGTTTGCGACTGGCGCGCATGCTGGGCCATATCACGTATTTGTCGGATGAGCAGATGGCTGAAAAGTTCGGTCGCCGTCAGCGCCCCGGTGCGGGCAGCTACAGTTTCGATGTGGAGTTCGAGATCGAATCTTACTTGCGCTACCAAGGTGATAAATTTGCCGGTCTGTTTGATGCAAATACTTATTTGCGCATGACCAGAGCATTAGATTATTTTGACCCTGCGCTAGCTTATGATGGGCAGCTGGCGGCGGCATTAGCGCCTGCACGGGCAAGCTTTCTGGTCATTGCTTTTTCCACCGATTGGCGGTTTGCGCCTTTTCGCTCGCGCGAGATTGTGCATGCGCTGGTGCATAACGGACAACCGGTTGCCTATGCTGAAAGCAATTGCGCCCATGGTCACGATTCTTTTCTGATGGAAGACGCCTATTACCACGCGGTTGTGGCCGCCTATCTGCAACGGATAACTCTGTGATACACGCTGCCGAACGTGCTGATTTTGATTTGATTGCGAGCTGGGTAAAGCCCGGTGAGCGCGTGCTCGATCTGGGTTGTGGGGATGGCTCGCTGTTGAAGCGCTTGATCGAAGAGCGGGGCGCGTATGGCTATGGCATTGAGCGCGAAGAGGCGGGTGTTCTGGCAGCCATTGCGCAAGGCATTAATGTGATTCAGGGGGATCTGGAACAGGGCCTGGCAGGTTTTGACGATGGCACATTCAATCATGTGGTGCTGTCGCGCACGTTACAAACCGTGCGTCATACAGAGCGGCTTCTGACGGAGATGCTGCGCGTGGGCCGCGAAGCCGTGGTGAGCTTCCCTAATTTTGCCTACTGGAAAAACCGCATGGCAGTGATGAGTGGCCGTATGCCGGTTTCCGAAGATCTGCCTTACGAGTGGTTTGAGACGCCTAACCTGCGATTTTTCACATTGCTCGATTTTGAGTCGCTGTGCGCCAAAATGCGGCTGGTCATTCGCGAGCGGCAGGTGCTGGATGAAAGCGGCCACCTCATTATCGAAGAGCCTAATTTTTTAGGTAGCCTTGCTGTCTATCGGCTGGGTCGATAAGTTTTATTATCGGGCGGCTTTATTTACCAACTGCGTGAGACTATGCCGCTGGCGGTTCAGTTGGCAACTCGACAGAAGGTTCTGCCATGTCTGCGCCATCTGTTGTTGTTGCTGGCGTATCTGCAGGGCCCTGTTTGCGCAAGCGCTTCTCTTCTTTTTTCTGTTTTTTGGCTAAATCACGTTGCCGTTTTTCGAAAGAGTAATTGGGCTTGGCCATCGGCGTTCCTAAGTAAGGGAATGAGTGAAGAGGTAAAGCAGTGCGGTTACCATTATACGGCGAGCCACAGCCCAATGCGGTCGGTGTGATCAATGAAAAACGGCTTCCATCATGGGAAGCCGTCAATATAATGGTGGGTTGTGAGTGGCTCGAACACTCGACCTACGGATTAAGAGTCCGCTGCTCTACCAACTGAGCTAA
>JAUSQB010000389.1 GCA_030652715.1 Rugosibacter sp. | reverse complement strand
AGATAATACATTAAATGCCCCCCATCCAGAATGGGGACAGGCAGCAGATTGAGTACGCCAAGGCTGATACTGATCAGCGCGATAAAACTAAGATAATAGTTCAGCCCAAGACGGGCTGTTTGACCGGCGTAATCAGCAATGGTGACGGGGCCGGAAAGATTTTTCCAGGATAACTCTCCCGTGAGCATCCGTCCCATCATGCGCAAACTGATAATCGCGGTATCCCATGTTTTCACCACGGCACGAATCGCCGCTTGCCACGGGTTGTAACGCACCAGGGTAGTCATGTCAGTCATAGCTGACGCGTCTTCCTTCACGGCAACCCCAAGTCGGCCAACACGTACCTCGCCCTCTCCGCTCAGTTGAGGAGTCGCCGTCAGACTCATCCGCCGCCCCGACCGGTCAATGGTAAAAACTAACGGTCGTCCTGAAGAATTTCGCACAGTGGCTGCAACATCAGCCCATTCGGAAATAGTTTTGCCGTCAATTTCCAGTATCCGATCATCCAGTTGAAAACCGGCAATTGCAGCAGCTGATGACGGCATGATCTGCCCGACAATCGCAGGCAGATGCGGTCTATAGAGCAACAAGCCCAAAGGAGTCAGCGGATCTTTTTCTGTTTCGGCAAGCGAAAAGCGCAAATTATCAAGGTGATATACCACCGGGATTCCTTGGCGTGTTGTCCCGTCCAGTTTCACTGCAACGGCGTTCATCGTCTGGCGCATCACTTCCCAGCGTAAATCCTGCCAACTGGCAATGGATTTATCATTCACAGCCCGTACGGTGACACCGGCTTCAATTCCGGCAACAGCCGCTGGACTGCCTTGCGGCGGGGCCCCCAGGCGCGGCTTCAATTCAATCATGCCTGCCATGAATACCAGCCAGTAAAGCAAAATGGCCAGCAACAAATTAGCCACAGGTCCCGCAGCAACAATAAAGGCGCGGCGCCCAACGGTTTGCCGGTTAAAAGAGCGTGGTAATTCGTTGACAGCCACAGCAGCTTCGCGCTCATCAAGCATCTTCACATAGCCGCCCAAGGGCAACAGCCCTATGGCCCATTCCGTTTGATCATTACCAAAACGGCGCGACCACATCACCGGCCCAAACCCGATCGAAAAACGCAATACTTTGACACCACACCTGCGCGCAGCAAAATAATGGCCAAGCTCATGCACTAAAACCAACAGACCCAGCGCCAGTAAAAAAGCGCCCGCATACACTACAATTGTCTGGAAAATCATAAGATGTTCCTCATTTTTCGTAAACAGCCAAAGCGCGCGTCGCTGCAAGCCGCCCTTCTTGGTCCGCTGTCATGACAGCGTCTATCGACGACACGGCGTTGAGTGGCACAGCCTCTAGTGTTTCAGCGATCACTGCTGAAATTTTAAGAAAGGGCAAACGTCCAGCCAGAAATGCGCTGACCGCGACTTCATTCGCCGCATTCAGCACGGCAGGCGCATTTCCTCCCGCCCGCAAGGCCTGATACGCTAAATCAAGACAAGGAAAGCGAGCCAGGTCGGGGCGCTCAAAAGTAAGCTGCCCTATGGCAAACAAATCGAGTTTTTGCACACCGGAATCCATCCGTTGCGGCCAAGCCAGGGCATGCGCAATCGGGGTTCGCATATCCGGATTGCCTAACTGAGCGAGCACAGAACCATCGGCGTACTCAACCAGCGAATGAATAACACTTTGTGGATGAATCACTACCTCGATGCGATCTGCTGGTGCATTAAACAACCAATGTGCTTCGATGACCTCGAGGCCTTTGTTCATCATGGTTGCCGAATCAACGGAAATTTTTCTCCCCATGACCCATTTAGGGTGCGCTACGGCTTGCTCCGGGGTCACGCTCGATAGCGCTTCTAGCGCAGTGTCACGGAACGGCCCTCCTGAGGCTGTGAGCAAAATTCGGCTGATGCCAGCAGGAGAAAAGTCTCCTGCATATCCTGCGGGCATGGATTGAAATATGGCATTGTGCTCGCTGTCGATCGGCAACAAACACGCACCAGATCGACGTACTGCTGCCATGAAAATATCACCTGCCATGACCAGCGCTTCTTTGTTGGCAAGCAAAACACGCTTGCCTGCGCTCACCGCAGCCAGCGTTGGCATAAGACCTGCTGCACCCACGATAGCCGCCATTACCGCGCCCACCTCGGAGAGGCTGGCAATATGCACCAGCGCTTCAGTGCCATACAAGACTTGGGTGTTCACACGTCGCGCCGAGAGCAAATGTGTCAACCGTTGCGCATCCGTCGCACTGCCAACCACCGCATAAGCGGGATTAAATGCATGACACTGTTCGGCAAGCAGTTCGACGCGAGTATGGCCGCTGAGTGCAACAACCTTGTAACGGTCTGGGTGACGCGCCACAACATCGAGCGTGCTCACGCCAATGGATCCCGTTGCGCCGAGAATAGTCAGATTCATCATATGAAAAAATGCAGCAGCAAGGCAGCCAGAGGTAGGGTAGAGGTCAGGCTGTCGATACGATCCAATACACCGCCATGACCAGGCAACAGCCCACTGCTATCCTTGATGCCTGCTTGGCGTTTTAATAGCGATTCGAATAAATCGCCCAGCACACTAACCGCTGTCAAAAGTGGCAAGACCAAAAGCCCCCAGCGCAAGATACCTTGCACTGGCAAATAAATCAGCAAGCATACGCCATACATCCCCACACCCAGCAACGCCCCGGCGACACCTTCCCAGGTTTTACCCGGGCTGATGGCAGGTGCCAGCTTATGTCGGCCAAACGCACGGCCCGTAAAATAAGCGCCGACATCAGCCCCCCAGACAATCGCCATCGTTGCCAATAACATCCATGGACTGACGCTGTACAAGAAGACCATCGCAACCCACATTGGCAAGATCACCAGGAAACCGATGAGGTAACCAAAAAAATCATTACCTCTCAGGGTCCATTTTCGCCATAGCCAAAAAGGCATGATCAGTAGCCAGAACACCACAGAAATTGCTAGCAGAACGGGAGTCAATGCTGCCGACAGAATATGGATTTGCCATAAGAATAATAGCAAAACCAAAGCATACATGATGCGCGCCGACTGATTTTGCCGCATCAAGCCGCCCCACTCCCAGGCAGCACATGCAGCGATTACCGCAAAGACCAGCGCTGCTGCCGAGGCAGAAAACAAAAACAGCACCACACCAAACCCGGTAACCAGGCATAGCGCGGTAATCACTCGTTGCTTAAGGTTAGACATCCGCTTGTTGTTCGTCCGCCGATGGCAAAGTTATCGGAACATACGAAATCATAAAGTCGGCGCTGGTGACACGCCGACTGACCTTATCTGATCGCCAGTTCTCCCGAAACGGCGCTCGCGCTGCTGATAAGAACGGATCGCTTCGCTTAGCGTAGCATCCGTAAAGTCAGGCCACAAAGTATCGGTAAAATAAAATTCGCTATAGGCCAATTGCCACAGCAAAAAATTGCTGATGCGCTGCTCACCACCCGTGCGAATAAACAAGTCTGGCTCAGGTGCATAAGCCATCGCCAGATGGGGAATCAGATCGGCTTCGGTATAGTGCCCGGCTTTTTCGGGATGAGACAGCGTTAACTGATTGATCGCCTGAAGAATATCCCAGCGACCACCATAGTTGGCAGCAATAGTCAGCGTGAGGCGCGTATTGTTGGCAGTAAGCGCCTCTCCTTCACGAATCAAGGTTAACAGCCGTGGCTCAAAGGCCTGCAAGTCGCCCACCACACGCAGCCGAACACCGTTCGTATGCAGCTTGCCAACTTCCCCTTGTAACGCAGTGACAAACAGACCCATCAAAAACGACACTTCATCTGCTGGTCGACGCCAATTTTCTGAAGAAAAAGCAAACAGGGTAAGGTACTCAATTCCTTGAGAAATACAGGTCCTTACCATCGCACGAACGGTATCGACACCGCATTTATGGCCTGCCACGCGTGGCAGGAATCGCTGTTTTGCCCAACGCCCATTGCCATCCATAATTATGGCAACATGACGCGGAACATCGCTGACACTAGGTATCGCCTGGGTCGAACTCGTGAATTTCGCCATTAGAATTGCTTCGCAGTTCGGTACAGGGAAATAGCCGTAACGTAGATCAAACCGCCATCAGATCTTTTTCTTTATCGGCTAGCAGCTTGTCCACCTCAAGCACAGAGCGATCAGTCAATTTCTGGATGTCGTCTTGTGCGCGGCGCTCGTCATCCTCGGAAATTTCTTTACTCTTTAACGCATCCTTAAGATGCGTATTGGCATCGCGGCGTAAATTTCGTATTGCAATTTTGGCATTTTCACCTTCATGCTTCACAACCTTGATCAAGTCGCGGCGACGCTCTTCAGTCAAAGCCGGCATCGGCACACGAATCACATCCCCTTGTGTCGCGGGGTTAAGCCCTAGATCAGCATCACGAATGGCTTTTTCAACTTTGGGCACCATGGGCTTTTCCCATGGCTGCACACCGATGGTTCGCGCATCAAGCAACGTGATATTCGCTACTTGGTTGATCGGCATGGGCGAACCATAATAATCCACTTGCACATGATCCAGTATGCCCGTATGCGCTCGACCGGTGCGCACCTTCGCCAGATCGGCTTGCAACGACTCCAAACTCTTTTGCATCTTTTGTTCGGTGATTTTTTTCAGCTCGGGGATCATCAAAAGACTCCTGAATTAAACGCCTGCCTGCGTGCCTGCACATGACCTGACGAGTTTAAACGTGAACCAGTGTTCCTTCGTCTTCGCCCGTCACCACACGCAAAAGCGCGCCTGATTTAAAAATTGAAAACACATTGATCGGCAGCTTCTGATCACGGCACAAGGCAAACGCGGTGGCATCCATGACGGCGAGATTGCGTTGAATCACCTCATCAAAACTGATGTGTGCAAACCGCGTTGCCGCAGCGTCTTTTTTAGGATCGGCGGTATAGATACCATCCACCTTTGTCGCCTTCAATACAATTTCAGCGCCTATTTCCGCACCGCGCAGCGCCGCTGCGGTATCTGTCGTAAAAAAGGGATTGCCCGTACCCGCAGCAAAGATAACCACTTTGCCCTCTTCAAGATAACGAATGGCCTTGCCGCGAATATAGGGTTCAACCACTTGTTCAACATTGAGTGCAGATTGCACACGGGCACCAAGTCCTGCCTGACGCATCGCATCTGACAGAGCCATTCCGTTCATCACGGTGGCCAGCATGCCCATG
>JAUSQB010000387.1 GCA_030652715.1 Rugosibacter sp. | reverse complement strand
ATAGGCAACGACATGGCGCTCGACCCGGGCGTAGGCACCTGCGGCAAAGACGGCCAAAGCGTGCCGGTAGGCGTCGGTCAGCCGACTTTACGGATTGATGGGCTAACAGTTGGCGGTACAGCGTGAAGAAAATCACATTGCACTTGTGAACCTCTATGTCAAAGCGGCAATTGTATATCTCAATGGCGCAAGAATTGTCGTCGCTTTGCGACAACAAAAATCACTTGATTTCATCGGGTTGAAAAATTCATGCGGTTATTTGTCGCAATTAGACGACAAAGAAATTATCCAAATCTTTTGCTTTAATTGATAACCTATTGATAATTATACTTAAAATAATCTATCCTGAAATTTGATTTTGTTTTATATTTGTACAAATCACATATTTGATCAACCCACTCAATCAGCTTGAGCGCACTTGCCGCGAATGGACAAGACTTCAATTTATCGACACCACCCTCAGTCAAGCAGCTATCTACCTCGACAAACGATGCATACTCAATCCGTTCCAGCCTCCGATAGACGCCAAATAGCACGCCCGCATCCTCGACTGCACCTTAGTCTGGCGAAAAATGAAGATGAAATCCGTGAAGCACAGCGCTTGCGCTACAATGTATTCGGTGAGGAGTTAGGTGCTCGTTTATTCGAACAGATACCAGGCCACGATACGGATTTTTTTGACCCTCACTGTGACCATCTGCTAGTACGTAACCATGACACTGGCGAAGTGATCGGCACTTACCGTCTCATCTCTCCGGAGGCAGCCAAATCTGCGGGAAGCTATTACGCAGAGGGCGAATTCTCACTGACACGCCTGCAACACCTCCGCCCGCGCATGATAGAAATTGGTCGATTCTGTATTCATGCCGATTACCGTAGCGGTGGCGTGATGGCCTTGCTTTGGTCGGGTTTGGGCCAGTACATCGCTTGCCAAGATTATGAGTATTTAATTGGCTCCGCCTCAATCAGCATGACTGATGGCGGTCACAATGCCGCGAATCTCTACCAGCAATTAAGTGAAGAGCAAAAAACCCCGGCAGAATATCGGGCTGCTCCGCTTCACCCGTTGCCTTTTAAAAAATTAGCCAATGGAAAGCCTGCAGTAATCCCGCCACTCATCAAAGGCTACTTGCGTGCTGGCGGGCGTGTGTGTGGAGAGCCTGCGTGGGATACTGATTTCAATACGGCAGATCTGCTCTTTTTGCTGCCTATGACACGGTTGAATCGGCGCTATGAGCGAACCTTTCTCGACCCCTATCGGTCCTCCGAACGATTGCACCAAAGCCACAGAATGCTGTAGTGCAAGCACTCGCCCAAGCTTCATTCGCAAGCCTGCCAGCAAACATCCGGCAATCATCGAATGATTCAACAGAAAGCTTTTAAATCGCAGCGGTTGCGCTTGCTCAGAACAAAGATAGTTGCGCTGCATCGATTGTCACATTCAGGGTTTCCACACTCGGCGGCTGAAACAGCGTGCAGTCAAATGCAGGCAAAGGCTGATTAAACCCCAAGCGTCGAGTCGCAATTTTAAAGCGCTGCTGAATCATCTCGGCTAACGGCCCATCTCCGCGATGACGGTGACCAAAGCGGCTGTCATATTCCTTGCCGCCATGCATTTGCCGCAGCAAGCTGAAAACGTGCTCGGCGCGACCGGGTTCTTCACGTTCCAGCCAGTTACGAAATAACGGCTTGACCTCGCACGGCAGGCGCAGCAACACATAACCTGCCGTGCGGGCGCCAGCATCAAATGCCGCATGCAGGATGTCTTCCAGCTCGTGATCCGTCAGGGCCGGTATCAAGGGTGCTACTAAAACCGCTGTCGGTATGCCCGCAGCAGACAGCGCCTCCAGCACAGAAAGTCGGCGCTGGCTGGACGCCGCGCGTGGCTCCATACGCCGCGCCAGATCAGCATTCAGCGTGGTAATCGACATAGCAACACGCACCAGATGCTGTTTTGCCATCTCCGCGAGAATATCCAGATCGCGCAGAATCAACGCGGATTTGGTCACAATGCTCACCGGATGACGACAAGCGGCCAGCGTTTCCAGTATCCCGCGCGTCAAGCGCAGGCGCCGCTCTACCGGCTGCCAGCCATCGGTATTGATGCCCAGCGCAATGGGTTTGCACGCATATTTTGGATGGGCCAGCTCCCGGCGCAATACCTCAACCGCATCGGGCTTGTAAGCCAGCTTGGTTTCAAAATCCAGCCCCGGCGATAACCCCAGATACGCATGACTGGGCCGCGCAAAACAGTAGCTGCAACCATGCTCACAACCGCGATACGGGTTGATTGAACGATCGAATGGAATATCCGGCGAATGGTTGTAACTGATCACTGACTTGGCTGTATCGATGATCAGCTCAGTCGTCAAAGACGACGTAAACTCTTCTGCCTCATTCCACCACCCATCTTCTGCTGCCTCGCGTTGCCAACGTGTGTAACGATTATCCGGATTATCGGCGGCACCGCGTCCTTTTTGCGTGACTTTCATTGCATGACCTAATCGCCCGGCATTCAGTGCTCTATGTCGCAGCGGGTCTCGCATCGGACGTGTACCCCAGTGCCACCACCTCGTGGCGCAGCATATCCATTGCTGGCGGTACCTGTTCAGGTGCGCCACGCACACCCAGCTCAACGTGAAAAGGCATGGTTTGCGAGCCGAGGAAGGGCAAACTGAAGGTCTTCACGGCAGGGAACCGCTCTTCAACAGCGAGCATTAATGGAATCAGCACACTTTCAACGCCACCCCAAACGAGTATGGCATCATCCGTCACGGGTGTGGCGTTGAACAAGTGACGATACTTGGTATCCAGCACCCACTCCACCATCGGCCAGGCCATTTGCGGAAAACCCGGCACAAAATAATGTGTCCCCAGTGAAAAACCGGCAATGCGATTGAACGGGTTGGGAATAATCGGGCTACCCACAGGAAAGCGCCCCATATC
>JAUSQB010000384.1 GCA_030652715.1 Rugosibacter sp. | reverse complement strand
GCATGCACGTGCACCAGTCGATCTGGAAGGACGGCAAGAACCTGTTCGCCGGCAACGGCTACGCCGGCTTGTCCGAGTTCGCCCTGTACTACATCGGCGGCATTATCAAGCATGCGCGTGCGCTGAACGCGATCACCAATCCGCTGACCAACTCCTACAAGCGCTTGGTGCCGGGTTACGAGGCTCCGGTAAAGCTGGCCTACTCTGCTCGTAACCGTTCTGCCTCGATCCGTATTCCTTATGTGCAGTCTGATAAAGCTCGTCGTATCGAAACCCGCTTCCCCGATCCGGGCGCAAACCCCTACCTGTGCTTTACCGCGCTGATGATGGCCGGCCTGGATGGCGTACAGAACAAGATTCATCCGGGCGACCCGGCCGACAAGAATCTGTATGACCTGCCACCAGAAGAAGATGCAAAGATCCCAACCGTTTGTTCCAGTCTTGAGCAGGCATTGGAATACCTGGATAAGGATCGCGAGTTTCTGACCCGTGGCGGCGTATTCAGCAACGAGATGATCGATGCTTACATTGCTTTGAAAATGGAAGAGGTGCAGCGCTTCCGCATGACCACGCACCCCATCGAATTCGATATGTACTATTCGATTTGATTGATTATTTGCTTGGTGTATGGCAAAAAGGACGGGCATGCCCGTCCTTTTTTTATCGCCATACATCGCATACACTTGAACCTATGAAAAGAATCTATCTACCCCGCGCAGTTGTCGGAGCACATAGCCAAACTTTCCTGGCTTTTTTATTACTCCACGCGTTGTATCTTTCTCTTGGCACTGCTGTTTTTTTTCCGCTGGCAGTGCATGCCGGCACGTTTTATAAATGCACAGACGCTTCTGGCAAGATTCTTTTTACGAATACCCAGCCGCGCAGTGGTAAAACTACTTGTGCCGTGCTGTCTCAGCAGCGGACACCCCCTGGAGCTACGTCGCCACGAGAGCGGCGTGATCTCGGGCCCCGCGCTTCTGCTACGCCCACCCCGGTGGATTTTCCACGGGTCTCAGGTAATGAGCAGCGCGCGCGCGATGATGATCGTCGTACTATTTTGGAAAAAGAACTGAATAGCGAACTTGAGAATTTAGCTAAAGCACAGAAACTTGTAGCCACCGCTGCCGCTTCACCAAATGCTCAAGCGCTGCGCGATACAGCCGCACTGCATGAACGTAACATCAAAGCCTTGCAAAAAGAGATAGCTAACCTGCGCTAATGTGTGTTGAGTAACGGTCTGGTGTGTTTCTTGCTCACCTTTGCTTGAGACTTCATTCTTGCAATTAAAAACCGATACTGCCTTACTCTTTTAAAAACGATGAATTTGCTTTCCTCTTCCGCTGTTGGCGGTCTCGATTTGCTGTCATCAGCTGTCGTGTTGGTTGATGAGAAGCAAATTATCCGCTATGCCAATCCATCGGCAGAAAATCTGTTCGCCATCAGCTCGCGATTGCTGGTCGGTCAAACTTTAAGAAAGTTGCTGGGCGAGCCTGCCGGGCTTGTCGCTGCATTGAGCAGTGCGCTGGTTAATCAATGGAGTTACACCAGCCATAATATTCCGATTACCTTGTCGTCTGAAACCTTGCATGTTGATTGCACGGTGACGCCTGTCACGCTGGAAGGTGCGCAATTCCTGCTTGAGGTGCGGCCGATTGATCAGCAACTGAAAGCCACGCGAGAAGAGCAGCTCGCCCAGCAGCAGCAAGCGAATCGCGAGCTGGTGAGAAATCTTGCACATGAAATTAAAAATCCATTGGGCGGTATTCGTGGTTCAGCGCAATTACTTGAGCGTGAGTTGGGCAATGATCAGCTAAAAGAATATACCCAAGTGATTATCGAAGAAGTTGATCGTCTGCAAGATCTAATGCAGCGCTTGTTGTCTTCGCATCGTGCGATGCAACCCACGCTGGTTAATATCCACGAGATTCTCGAGCGCGTGCGGCGGCTGATACATGCCGAATATCCCGATGTACATGTCCAGCGCGATTACGATACCTCATTACCCGCCCTCACCGGAGATCGTGAGCAATTGATCCAGGCCGTGCTTAATATTGCGCGCAATGCAGCAGAAGCGATGCACGATAAGGGCGAAATCATCTTTTCTACGCGCGCCGCACGCCAGGTCATTTTGGCAAAAAGGCATTATCAACTGGCACTGGAAGTGCGGGTTATTGATAATGGTCCCGGTATTCCTGCGCATTTGCAGGACAGGATTTTTTATCCTCTGGTTTCAGGCCGGGAAAATGGCAGCGGGCTTGGCCTGACGATTGCCCAAAGTTTTGTTCAGCAGCACGGTGGAACGGTCGAGGTCGCATCAAAGCCGGGGCACACCTGCTTTACGCTGATGCTGCCACTGGCCTTACGGCCCCATACAAAAGACAATCTCAAGGAAAACATATCATGAGCAACCCCGTCTGGATTATCGATGATGATCGCTCAATCCGCTGGGTATTGGAAAAGGCCCTCGGACGCGAAAATATTCCTGTCAAAAGCTTTGCAACGGCTGATGAAGCGCTGGGTGCCTTGGGCGGCGCGCAACCGCCTGCCGCTCTGATTTCCGATATTCGCATTCCTGGCACAGATGGACTGGATTTGCTGCGCCAGGTAAAAATTCATTATCCCGAATTGCCCGTCATTATCATGACGGCGTATTCCGATCTTGATTCTGCTGTAGCTGCATTCCAGGGGGGCGCTTTTGAGTATTTGCCCAAACCTTTCGATGTCGATCAGGCGGTGGCCCTGGTGCGGCGCGCGCTGGTTGAATCGGTGCAGCAGGGTGGATCTGCAGAAGAAGCAGGTGTGATGCCTGAAATCCTGGGGCAGGGCGCTGCCATGCAGGAAGTCTTTCGCGCGATTGGCAGGCTTTCGCAGTCACTCGCGACCGTGCTCATCAATGGGGAGTCCGGCACAGGCAAGGAGTTGGTAGCACAGGCACTCCACCGCCACAGCCCACGTAAAAATGCGCCATTCATCGCGATCAATACGGCAGCGATTCCAAAGGATTTGCTGGAGTCCGAACTTTTCGGCCATGAAAAGGGCGCTTTTACGGGAGCGACGGCGCAGCGTCGCGGCCGCTTTGAACAAGCCGAAGGCGGAACCCTGTTTCTCGATGAGATCGGTGATATGCCCGCCGAGTTGCAGACACGGCTATTGCGCGTTCTCTCGGATGGCAATTTTTATCGCGTTGGTGGTCATCAGCCCGTGAAGGCCAATGTGCGCGTGATTGCAGCAACGCACCAGGATTTAGAGGCGCGTGTAAGGGACGGCTTGTTTCGCGAAGACTTGTTTCATCGCTTGAATGTGATTCGCTTGCGGCTGCCCCCCTTGCGTGAGCGCAGCGATGATATTCCTATCCTGGCGCGTCATTTTTTGCAAAAGAGTGCGCAAGAGCTCGGCGGCGAGCCTAAACGGCTTTCCGAGGTGGCACAAAAGTTTTTGCAAGGCCTTGCGTTTCCCGGCAATGTGCGGCAACTGGAAAATCTGTGTCATTGGCTGACGGTCATGGCACCGGGGCAAAGTATTGATGTTCCCGATTTGCCGACGGAGCTGCGCAACGCAGGGCGTGATCAAGCAAAAGATCAAGCAGGAGATTCTGTGCACCGTGCTGCCAGCGCCGACTGGCTGGCTGCTTTGGCGCGTGAGGTTGATCGTGTATTGGCCAGCGCCCCAGGGCAAGTGGCTGAGCAACTCACACAACAATTTGAATCGACCATGATACGGCGTGCGCTGGCGGCAACAGGTGGCCGCCGCATCGAGGCGGCTCAGTTACTCGGTCTTGGCCGCAACACGATTACGCGCAAGATTCAGGAACTCGGCCTGGAAGACAATCCGGTAAAGGCATAGCCGTGATCTGTGGGATAGTTGCATGATGACAATAAGCCTGAATGTGCCAGAGCTGGTGATAGCGTTGGGCGAGGCTGCGTGCCGTTTTGACATCGACGTGTTGCCGCGATGCGATTCAACCAATGCGGTGCTGATGAGTCGCGCCGAGATGGGTGCTCCATCGGGTGCGGTGGTGGTCGCTGAAGAACAAACCGCAGGACGTGGCCGGCGTGGCCGGGCATGGATTGCCGCGCCGGGCGATAGCCTGACATTTTCTGTGCTGTGGCGCTTTGCGCCGGGCACTTTGCCCATGGGATTATCGCTGGCGGCAGGTGTTGCTGTCGCGCGTGCGCTGGAAAAGATGCTGCACGGCAGTGTCGAAAAAGTCGGCACCCCAGGGGTACTTTCCAGAGACGGACTCAAGCCTGCGGGGCGCGCTGATGATACGGTGCAGCAAGGCATGCCCGCTGTGAAAACCGCCCTTAAATGGCCGAATGACATTCTTCTCAACGGCAAAAAACTGGGCGGCATTCTGATTGAGCTCGTGCCTGGCGCGCCCCATGCAGCTGTCATTGGTATTGGCATCAACTGCCGCTTGCCTGCCGCATTGCCACCCGATGTACGGGCGACAGCCGCTGCTTTGGGTGACGCTGTAGACAGCAATGCACTGCTGGCAGCGTTATTGATTGAGCTGCTGTCAGTGCTGGAAACTTTTTCGCAAGCGGGTTTTGCAGCGCTCAGGCCGGATTGGCTGGCGCGGCATGCTTTTCAGGATGCGCCCATCGTGCTGCTGACGGATTTTTCGTCGCCACGACAGGGTATTTGTCGCGGTGTGGACAGTGCTGGCGCATTGTTGCTGGAGGCGAATGGCCGCATTGAACGCGTTCTCTCCGGCGAAATCTCTTTGCGGGCAGCGACCTCAGTTTGAGATAAGCTTGGTCATTTTCGCGGTATCTCATAGTTAAATAACCTATGGCAACTTACGCAATCGGCGATGTGCAGGGCTGTTTTGGCCCGCTGTGCCAACTGATCGACTCACTTGATTTTGACCCGGGCAAAGACTGCCTCTGGTTTGTTGGCGACCTCGTCAATCGCGGCCCTCAGTCGCTGGAAGTGCTGCGCTATGTGAAGTCACTGGGCACGGCGGCGGTGGTAGTGCTGGGCAATCACGATCTGCATTTAGTGATGCAGGCAGAAGGCTTTGGGCGCGCGAATAAAGAAGATACGCTGGATGCGATCCTTGCCGCTCCTGATCGTGATGAGCTTCTAAGCTGGTTGCGCGCACAGCCGCTGGTGCATGTGGAGGGGCCGTGGGCGATGGTGCACTCCGGACTCTTGCCGGAATGGACTCTGGCGCAGGCAAAAGCTTTATCCGATGAAGTTTCTGTTGCGCTGACGGCACGGGACTACCGAGGTTTCCTGTCGAATATGTGGGGTTCGGAACCGACTGCCTGGCGTGATGACCTCACGGGCTGGGACAGGCTGCGGGTGGTGGTGAATGCGATGACGCGCATGCGCTATGTGACCCTTGCCGGTGCCATGGAGTTGCGTGCTTCTGGCGCAAAATCCCCGCCTGGACAAGGGCCGGTGGGATGTGTGCCGTGGTTCGCTGCGTCGAAACGGGCGAGTGCTGGTCAGTTTATTGTTTGCGGGCATTGGTCGGCGCTGGGCTACCATGAGCAGTCAGACTTGCTGGCAATTGACACGGGCTGTCTGTGGGGCGGATCGCTTACGGCTGTACGGCTGGAAGACCGGAGGGTATTTCGTCTGCCGTGTCCGCAACAGGTGAAACCTTCAGGCTGGGATTGATCATTTGCAGCAACCGATGCGCGACGGCGCGGTGCGCATGCGCGGCGAGGTGGCGGCGATCAAGGTCGGCGGAGATGAGTGCTGGCAAGGGTTCAAGCTGTGCGATGAGCCCTGCGCTGGTAGCGATCGACCACAGGCAACTGATCAGCGTCAAGTCATCTATATAGTCGGCGGCATGGCTGGGCTGCTGGGTTTGCGCATCGAAGTAACGCAAGGCCAGAGGAATCACAGGCGCTGACGCATCAATTGCACTCTGGAATAGGGCACTGTGAAACGGCTGCACGGTATGGCCGTCGCTGGTGGTGCCTTCGGGAAATACGGCGACGAGCCGCTTTGCACATAATTGGTCGACTAGATGATCACGCGCAGCGTGTGCTGCACGGCGTGAGCCGCGCTGCATAAAAATTGTTTCGGTATGTTGACTGAGCCAGCCGATCACAGGCCAGTTGCGCACATCGTCCTTGGCCACAAAAGCCGCTGGCGTCCAGGCGTTAATGACAAAAATGTCGAGAAACGAGACGTGGTTGGCAACTAACAGACCAGCAGGATTGGTTGTTTCTGGCACGTTCGTCGTCCCGTCGGCGCCAGTACAGTACTTGCTTTGCACTACCTGCGGGTCGCCTTCGGGAACTTTTAGGGTGACGCCCAATACTGTGAGGAGCTGTCTCGACCAGCGTTGTTTGAGCGACAGGCGCGTGCCTTGCGTGATAAATGGATAGATCAGCGCAACCGTCAGCAGGCCGCCTGCCAGATGCAGTGCGGTGCGGCTTAAGCGGAAGATTGCACGAAACTTTGCACGCAGCCCCGTATGCTGATTTTCAGCGGGTTTTGCCAATGGCGTTGCCATCCCTGAATATTTGCCTTCGTCTCTGGAGCGCGGCAGCGCCGTTATCTTTGCTGTCCTCTAAGTGCGGCAGGCAGGCTTCTTCATGCTCAGCGTGTGACACGCGTTACACCGCCACCCGAGACGACACGCACACGCTCGCCAGGGCGAAATTGCTCGTCAGCCTCTTGTGTTACAGCAATTAGCTGTCCATTCTCCAGCTTAACGGTAATTTCAAGGCCAGCTTTTTTTGTCGTACTGTCTTCAATGGCATGTCCGGCTACGCCACCGAGTACTGCACCGACTACCGTACCGACTGTCGATCCCTTGCCTTTACCTACGTGGCTGCCGCCAATGCCGCCGACTGCCGCACCGGCGACAGCACCAACGCCGGATTTTGTGCCTTCAATGGTCACGTTACGCACCGATTCGACGACGCCCAAACGCACGGTTTGTTCGCTGCGGGTTTGTTCGCGCGAATAAGACGAGCCAGATTGACTGGCGCAAGCCGCCAGCATCAGGGCTGAAAGTGCAACAAGCAATAAGCGATAATTTTTCATGGCGTTTTCCTTTATTTTCCTTTGGTTAAAATTTAGCAAACTTCAAAGAGCATGTTAAAGAGACTCGGTAAATGTGGCCTGGTAACGTGCAGCAATGTCATCATACGTCGGTTTGTGATTCTGGCCACCGCGATGGGCGATCTTGATCGCGCCCATC
>JAUSQB010000368.1 GCA_030652715.1 Rugosibacter sp. | reverse complement strand
AATCGCTGGCCGAGCGCGAAACCCTGCTGCGCATCGCGCCACACCTGATGCAGCCCACGCGCTTTGTTATTCCGCACACGCCGCAACTACGCCCGGCCTGGATGATGCGTCTTGGCCTCACTTTCTACGATTTTCTGGGCGGCCGCAGCAGCCTGCCTGCCTCAAAAACGGTAGAGCTGACCACATCGCCTTACGGCCGAGCCTTGCAATCTGATTACCACACCGGCTTCGTGTATTCCGACGTGCAAACGGATGATGCACGATTGGTCATCCTCAATCTGCGCGATGCGGCAGAACGCGGCGCAAGCATTCTCCCCCGCACGCGCCTAGTCAGCGCCCGGCGCGAAAGCGAACTCTGGCGCGCCACGCTACAGGACACACGTAATGGCAACACATACGAATATCGCGCCCGCGCCATCGTCAATGCCGCTGGACCAGGGGTTGCCTCGTTATTCAATCACTTATCAACCGGCCCGCACAGCAGCCAACAAAGCCGCCGCATCCGGCTCGTCAAAGGTAGCCATATCGTCGTCTCCCGTTTGTATGCAGGCAACCATGCCTACACCCTGCAAAACATCGACCGCCGCGTGATCTTTCTGCTGCCTTGGGAACAAAAATTCACTCTGATTGGCACCACAGACATTGAGCAGAGCGAATTAAGTACCGAGCCCGCGCAAAGCAGCGCAGAAGAAATCAATTACCTTTGCGCCGCCGTCAATCGCTACACCAAGCAGCAAATTCAGCCCGGCGATGTCGTCTGGCAGTTCAGCGGCGTGCGCGCCCTGTTTGATGACGGAAAAGACAACGCCAGCGCGGTAACCAGAGACTACCACCTGCAACTCAACGACGCAGCAGGCAAGGCGCCCCTGCTCTCGGTTTTCGGCGGCAAGCTCACCACCTACCGGCGGCTCGCCGAACGCGTCATGGAAAAACTGCAACCCTGGTTCACCGCCAGCGGTCAGCCATGGACGGCACACAGCCCGCTGCCCGGCGGAGACCGCTCACTGACAGAATCAATCAGCCAACTGCACACCAGCCACCCCAACCTGTCCCCCGCGTGGCTAGAACAACTCGCCCGCCGCCACGGCAGCCACGCGCTAGCGTTGCTGGCCGATGTGCGCGAAATAAAAGACTTGGGCCAAGACTTTGGCGGTGGCCTATATGAAATAGAAGTGGCGCATTTTCTTGCGCAGGAATGGGCACACGAGGCCGACGATATTCTCTGGCGGCGGACTAAGGCGGGGTTGCATATGACGTTAGAGCAACGTGCTTGGTTTGCCAATTGGCTGGCTGCTCGAAAGTAAGATAAATACTACTTATGCCAAAGTACGTAAAAATAAATATTATATAGTCGAATTTTGGTACGGATAGCCCTCTATTCTGACGATACGTCATCAATCTATGGAGCAAAATCACAATACAGATTTTGGTTACTTTTTAGAGAAATATTTAATAACGAAAGAATCTAGTTATTGGCTTCACAGAAAAATTAGGGGGAAATTTGTAATGTCGAAGACACTACTAAAAAAGCTCGTCATTAGAAAGTTCCGAGCACTAAACAACGTAGAAATTGAGTTTGGAACTCATGTCACCGTTATCTGCGGAAAGAATGGAACTTCGAAGTCATCTATCCTTGGAATCGCTGCACAGATTTTCAGTTTCGAAAAAGACTATTTAAAAAACGAGAAACTGCAATTTCAATCCATTACTGGATCGAACTTCAAATCATTGCCCGCCGAACATTTCCGCTTCTCTGATAAATATGATGTGCCAGGGTCATTGGATGTTGCGGTCGAATTATTCGACGGCTACACCAATAGCAATGCCAATGCTGAACTTGAACTATCGAGGCGAGAAACAGTACGAGGATCAGTAGCTAGACCGGTTGTTCGAAAGAACACTACAGCAGAGAAGGGAAAAGAAAGCCGAAATTTCACCCATCCAGTTATTTTTCTGAGCCTAAAAAGGTTGCAACCCATCGCATCGAGGGAATATAAGGTACGCGATTTCGATTACTTAAATTCACATAAGCAGAAATTCATAAACCTGAACAATGAGCTGCTCAATAAAATTTCCTCCTCCGCAACAGGTACAGGCGGATCAATCAATTCAGCAGTAGCGCACGCAGAAAACTACGATCAAGATTCTGTCTCGGCAGGAGAAGACAATGTTGGTCAAATTATTTTGACACTAATGTCTTTCAGAAAACTGAAGGAAGAATATGCCGACTACAAAGGTGGCCTTTTATTGATTGATGAGGCAGATGCTGGGTTGTTCCCTGCTGCACAAACAAAATTGCTCGAGATTTTGGAAAGAGAGTGCAATGATCTAAAACTACAAGTGATCATGACCTCACATTCCCCGACTCTGATCGAGCGCACATATGATTTAAGCCAAAAATATCAACACAAGTTCAAAACAGTTTACCTGAGTGGTACCTTTGGCCCGGTTCAGGCCATGCATGACATTTCCTGGCCGGATATTTATTCTGACTTACTAACTGCAACTGTTCCGACCTCTGATGAAATTTCCTTGCCGAAAATAAATGTCTATTTTGAAGACAAAGAAGGGTT
>JAUSQB010000342.1 GCA_030652715.1 Rugosibacter sp. | reverse complement strand
ACGGTGGTTTTCCCAGCTCGGGTCGCTGATGTAAATTTTGGATGCGGGATAGAGGCGTTTCAAAAAGTCAGCGCCAACCTTCAATGCGCCCGTGCCGCCCAAGGCTTCAATGGTGACCGCGCGGCCTGCCTGGACGAGGGGGGATTCAGCACCGAAAATGAGATTCTGCACGCTGGTGTTAAATGCGCCCAAGCCTTCGATGGGCTGATAGCCGCGTGCGGGGGCGGCTTCCAGGCGAATTTTTTCGGCGGTTTTAACGGCGTCGAGCAAAGGCAGCTTGCCATTGTCGTCGTAATAAACGCCGACGCCCAGATTCACCTTTTTGGGGTTGGTGTCGGCGTTGAAGCCTTCGGTTAGGCCAAGAATCGGGTCGCGGGGGGCGAGTTCAACCGTTGAAAAAATTGAAGTCATGGACGTTCCAGAGAGTGATTGTTTAAAAAAATACAGAAAAGTCGGTGCTGGCGAGACGGCGGCTTATAGAAAAAAAACAAGAAAAAACAGATAAAAGCAGCTAAAGCGGCGATAGCGGCTTGCCTTTCCAGCGCGGCGCGCAATAATACCTGATTGAGGGCTGGCTTGACATGTGTTGCGCACGTCGGGCGCAAATATCGCTTGTCATGAAAAAGAAAAATTAGTGAGCAAAATGAATGCATTAACCAAGAGGTGCCAGGGTGGTTGGTAAAGAAAACAAGGATTCAGTCACCGGGATGGCAAGCGCTGCCAACGTGGTGACGTTTGACGGCAGTCCGTTTCGTTTGCACGAGCCTTTCCAGCCTGCGGGCGATCAGCCCGAGGCGATCCGGTTATTGACGGAAGGCTTCAACGACGGTTTATCGTTCCAGACCCTGCTTGGCGTCACGGGCTCTGGCAAGACCTACACCATGGCCAATGTGATTGCGCGCCTGGGCCGTCCCGCCTTGATACTGGCGCCGAACAAAACGCTGGCGGCGCAGTTGTATTCGGAATTCCGCGAGTTTTTTCCGGAAAATGCGGTGGAGTATTTCGTGTCCTACTACGATTACTACCAGCCGGAAGCCTATGTGCCTTCGCGTGATTTATTTATTGAAAAAGATTCGGCCATTAATGAGCATATTGAGCAAATGCGCCTGTCGACCACCAAAAGTTTGCTGGAGCGGCGCGATGTGGTGATCGTGTGTACCGTGTCGGCGATCTACGG
>JAUSQB010000340.1 GCA_030652715.1 Rugosibacter sp. | reverse complement strand
ACGGTTTCGCCCAGGCCATAACTTGAAGTGATAAACACGACTTTATCAAAACCGGATTCCGTATCCATCGTAAACATCACGCCAGAAGCGCCAGTGTCTGAACGCACCATGCGCTGCACACCGGCTGACAGGGCTACCTCAGAATGCGCAAAGCCCTTATGCACACGATAGGCGATAGCACGGTCGTTGTAGAGCGAGGCGAATACCTCTTTGATGGCATGCAGAATATTGTCATAGCCATGAATATTCAAAAAACTTTCCTGCTGCCCGGCAAACGAAGCATCTGGCAGATCTTCTGCCGTTGCGGAAGAGCGTACCGCAAAGGTGGCCTCGGTGTCACTTGAGGCAATAAGAAGCTCGTATTCTTGTTTGATTTCATCTTCCAGCTTAGGTGGAAACGGCGTATCCACTACCCATTGACGAATCTGCGCACCCACTTTTGCAAGCTTCTCGACATCATCCACATCCAGCGCATCCAGCGCGGCATTGATGCGATCAGCCAGCCCCAAATGGGCGAGAAACTCGCGATACGCCAATGCCGTGGTTGCAAAACCGCCTGGCACGCGCACGTGTGATGCGGTCAGTTGGCTGATCATTTCACCCAATGACGCATTTTTTCCGCCAACGTCCCCCACGTCGGTCATGCGTAAATGTTCAAAGCCAATCGCGTAGCGATGTGTGAAAGGTGTAGATGAAGACATACAAGTTCCTTCTGTTAACATGGAGGGAAAGCCGCTATTTTATAGCCATTTATATGCCTGCTACCTTCTCGAGAGATTATTCATGACCCTTTCCACGCCCGCATCCGCTCGGCATACCGTATTTTTTGTCTCTGATGGCACGGGGATTACCGCCGAAACACTGGGGCACAGCTTGCTCTCTCAATTTGAAGGCATCCAAACAGCTCAAGTGCGCATGCCCTTTATTGATTCCGTTGCCAAGGCGGCTGACTGTGTAGCCAAAATAAATGCCGCAGGAATGAAAGACGGCAATCGAGCCATCGTGATTTCTACTCTTGTGAATCCTGAAACCGTGACGGTGCTACATCAGGCCAATGCCCTGATTCTCGACTTTTTCGGCGCCTTTATCTCGCCGCTGGAAGCCGAATTTAGCATAAAGTCCAGCCACACCATTGGGCGTAGCCATAGTCTGGTGAATTCATCAGAATATGTGGCGCGTATGGACGCAATCAATTTCACGCTGGCTCATGACGACGGTGTATCCAGCACTGATCTGGATAAATCGGATGTCATCCTTGTCGGTGTCTCGCGCAGCGGCAAAACGCCGACCAGCTTGTATCTGGCGATCCAGTTTGGTATCAAGGTCGCCAACTATCCTTTGATTCCGGAAGATTTTGAACGCAGCAAACTCCCCGATGGACTCACCAAACATCGGCACAAACTGTTTGGTTTAACCATCAACCCTGATCGGCTTTCAGCCATCCGCCAGGAACGCCGCCCCGATAGCACCTATGCATCCATTGAAAACTGCCGTTGGGAAATTGATCAAGCCCAAAAGATGATGCGCCGCGAAGGGATTGAGTGGCTTGAGTCAACCACTAAATCCATAGAAGAGATTGGCGCAACCCTGCTTCAATCCTTGAAAATCGATCGGCGCACCTGCTGAGCACCGTCTGATTTTCGCACTTATCCCAGGAGAGCTTGCTTTGATCTTTATAGTTTTACGCAAAATATCTCGTCTGCTTGCAGGCTTATCGCTCATTGCAGCAAGCTGCCAGACCTTTGGCGCTTCGCAGTTTCCTGTGGCCGCAGAAAACGGCATGGTCGTCACGGCGCACCATCTGGCTACCCAGGTGGGCGTGAATGTCCTGAAAAAAGGCGGCAATGCCATTGATGCCGCTGTTGCCGTCGGTTATACCCTTGCCGTAGTCTACCCCGCTGCCGGTAACCTGGGTGGTGGCGGGTTCATGACCATACAGTTGGCCGATGACCACAAGACCTTTCTCGATTTCCGCGAAACGGCACCGCTCGCCGCCACGGCCACCATGTATCTGGACGAGAATGGCAATGTCATCAAAAATCTAAGCACTCGCGGCTATCTTGCCGCAGGTGTGCCAGGCACCGTGGCCGGGCTTGAATTAGCGCGTACCCGCTACGGCACAATGTCTCGTCACCAACTTATCGCCCCGGCCGTTAAGCTTGCCAAAAAAGGCTTCGTGCTCAGTGAGGGCGACGTGGACATGCTTTCTCGCGCCACAGACATCTTTCGTCAAGATGCGCCCAGCACTGCTATTTTTCTGCGCCATGGACAAGCATTTACTGCGGGTGAACGGCTGGTGCAAAAAGACCTGGCTCGCTCATTGAACCTCATCAGCCGTGAGGGTCCGAGCGCTTTTTACAACGGCTCCATCAGCCGAGCGATCGTTGCTGCCAGCCAGCGCGACGGGGGAATATTGAGTCCGGCAGACTTTGCCCGATACCAAGCACGCGAGTTGGCTCCGATTGAATGTGATTATCGTGGCTATCGCATCCTATCAGCACCGCCGCCGAGTTCAGGTGGTGTGGTGCTCTGCGAAATGCTCAACATCCTGGAGGGCTACCCGCTGAAGGAACTGGGCTACCTTTCTGCGCAAGCCGTGCACTATCAAATCGAGGCCATGCGCCATGCGTATGCCGACCGCAACAATTATCTCGGCGACCCAGGCTTCGTGAACAATCCGCTGCAACAATTGCTCGACAAACGTTACGCGGCAAACATCCGCGCGGCGATCAACCCCTCAAAGGCAGGCATTTCGCTGGAAATCAAGCCTGGCAGTTCACCGCACGATATTCCACGCGAAGGTACCAACACCACGCATTATTCGATTGTCGATAAAGCGGGCAACGCCGTATCTGTCACCTACACGTTAAATACCTGGTTTGGTGCGGGTGTCACTGTACCTGGCACCGGGATTTTGCTGAATAACGAAATGGATGACTTCACCATCAAGGCTGGCGTACCCAATGTGTTTGGTCTGGTACAAGGGCCAGCCAATACAATAGCGCCTGGCAAACGACCGCTAAGTTCGATGAGTCCGACCATAGTCTCGCGCGAAGGCAAGCCGGTGATGGTCATCGGCACGCCCGGTGGCAGCCGTATCATTACCGTGGTATTGCACACCATCCTGAATGTCATCGACTATGGCATGAATATTCAAGAGGCCATTGATGCGCCTCGCTTTCATCATCAATGGCTGCCAGATGTCACCGAGATCGAAACCTTCGCACTCAGCCCCGACACGCGCAAGCTTCTGATCGGCATGGGCCACACGCTGGATAAACCGCAACCTGCCAACCACGCCGCAGGCATTTTGATCGGCGCGCCAGCGCTGGATGGCAAACCGCGCGGCAACAATCGCTTCTATGGCGCTATCGATCCGCGCCGGAATACAGGGCTGGCAGCGGGGTATTGACGAGCGGCTAGTGGCGATGAAAAGTCGGCGCTGGCAAGACGCCGCAGATCTGACCGAGGACAGTGCAGCCCTGCTCTTTGGAAAGCACCTCTGGGATGTAGCAACAATGAACGGCCATACGCCGGATGACAGAAATAAATCATGAAACAAATTAAACCAAACCTCGCCCCCCCTCTGATATCTATCCCTCAGGCAGCCATTGAATCTGCTGAAAAAAATCTGCACGATATTCTTTCGCTGGCAATTGAGCACCAACACCCGCAGGCCGCTCTGGTGGTAGCAGACGCGCAATGTGATCTCGCGATTGCCCTGACCAAGGCTTACCGCAGCTGTCTGCCGACAGCACGTTTCATCGACTTCGCTGCGGTCTCACCGGAGGAAATTCTCGCTGCCATCGATCTGCTTTCACCCGGCGATCTGGTGGTGCTGGTTCAGTCGACCAGTTTTCGTCTTGAGGCTTATCGCATTCGCATCGAACTTTTCAAACGCTCGCTGAAAGTCATTGAACACCCGCATTTGTCGCGCATGCCAGGAATAGAGGCTATCCACTACATCGACTCGCTGGCCT
>JAUSQB010000334.1 GCA_030652715.1 Rugosibacter sp. | reverse complement strand
CTAAAAGGGCACTTTACTCCAGAGCATCACTTTGCTTTTGAGGCAGTGGCTTGGTACTGGCACTTTGTCGACGTGGTTTGGCTGTTTCTTTTTGTTGTTGTGTACTTGCTTTAAGAAACACTGCAATCGGTATTCGCATTTAAAAACTGGCGCTCTTTCTGAGGCGCCAGTTTTTCAGCGATGAGAGGATTTTTTAAACGACGCTACTACAAGTGCTTGCTAATTATTTCGCAATTACTCCAAAGTAGTGCGCTATCATCAACAATATAAATAGCGCTATGGATAATGATATGCGCAGAGTTAATGCTTTTACGGTTCGGGTCGAACCGGTTTTATCCTGAAACAGGAAAAAAAGGGCAGAAAACAAACTGGCGAAAATAGAAACCAGTATCAAGATCACGATGATTTTCATTGGTAAGTCCTGAAGAATATTCCTTGAATAGTTAAGACTAGTTTAATAGAAATTATCTGAAGGGCTCCAAGATACTTTCTACACTTGTTATCCTTGATTTGTGCGGTTACGCCACTTGAAAAAAATCATACCCACCCTTGCAGCATTGCTGGTTATCCTGGTCACGGCCCGGCTAGGGTTTTGGCAACTGGATAGAGCACATCAGCGGGATGTGCTGGAAGAGAAAATGTTTGCCGTTCAAAATGCAACCCCTGTCGTTCTTGGTGGCACATCGATAGATGCTGCGCACCTGGATGCTTATCCGGCGAAGGTCGTGGGTGAGTGGGTCAAAGAAAAAACGTTGTTTCTTGATAACCAGATTTATCAAGGACAAGCTGGTTATCAAGTGCTGATGCCCTTGCGAATTACGGGGAGCGACTGGCATGTCTTGGTAAATCGGGGCTGGGTTCGTGGCACGAGCGATCGTAGTCAGTTGCCGCAAATAATTACCCCGCAGGGTACTCAGACAATTGATGGGGTAATTCATCAGCGGACACCACGGGTTGGCTCCGTTGGCAAATTTGCTCAGAACGGAGCAGTATGGAGCGAAATAGAGCCGAGTGCATTTTCTGAGTGGTCTGGCTTGCGTATCCAGCCATTGATTCTTTATCAAACCAGCACAGTACCAGACAGCCTGGTGCGAGATTGGCCACGGCCCGGTAACGGGGCCGATAGAAATCGTGGCTACGCGCTACAATGGTTCTCCCTCGCGGTAACGACACTGATTTTCTGGGGCTATTATTTTCTGCGCAGCAAGCGTGGAGAAAGTCACTCATAAGTGAAAATGACTAAATCACAACGAACTCTGGTGCTATTTTTTATCATTGGTACATTACCAGTGATAGGCTCCTATGCACTGTATTCATGGTGGAAACCCTCATCGCAAACAAATCATGGTGAGCTGCTGGACATGCAATCTGCAGGATTGCAAAAACTACTGCCAGAAGGCGATACCCTGGAAAAAACACTCGGTGAAGTAGTGCAAAAAAAATGGGTTTTTCTCACCTTGCAGTCTGCAAATTGTGATGATCGGTG
>JAUSQB010000322.1 GCA_030652715.1 Rugosibacter sp. | reverse complement strand
GGCGGCCTGGTGCATCTGGTACATCAGGGCCTGATGAAAATCACCCTGTTCTTTTGCGCCGGCAATTATGCCGAAACACTGGGCCTTCACAAGGTGAGCGAAATGAACGGCGTGGGTCGGCGCATGCCCGCCAGCACACTGGCTTTCAGCATTGCCGCCTTGGGGATGATCGGCGCACCCTTCACTGCCGGCGCAGTCAGCAAGGCCTGGCTATCCAGTGGCGCACATGCGGCGAACATGGAATGGGCTGTCTGGGTACTGACCGCCTCCAGCCTGCTCAATGCCGCCTATTTTCTGCCCATCCTCTATCGCGCCTGGCTAAAGCCTGCACCCGTCGCCTGGCCCAAAGAGCATATCCTGGCGCGACCGGGACGAGAAACCAATCTGCTGCTGTTGCTTCCCCCTCTGGCAACCGCTGTAATCACCCTGACCGTTGGCTTCATGACCGATGTCAGCCTGAGCCCCCTGAGCTGGGCCCGGCTCATTGCCGCGCAGGAATACCTGCAATGAGGCAACAACTGCTGATGGCATCCTCACAAGAGACGAGAACAAAAGTAACAATGCCACTGTAGAGACCTATTTTGCGGCGATGCACGAAGGAGATAAACCGATGCAGCAACCATTCGCCGAATTCGCGCTGCTGCTGTTGATTGCCGCCGCTGTCGGCGCGCTGGCGGTACGGCTACGCCAGCCCGTGCTGATCGCCTATATCGTGGTAGGCATCGCCGTGGGTCCTGCCGGGTTTGAGTTGGTCAAGTCCCATGACCAGATCGACCTTCTGGCCCAGATCGGCGTCGCCGTGTTGCTATTTCTGGTCGGACTCAAGCTTGATCTACAGCATGTGCGCCATATCGGGCCAGTGGCACTCGCTACCGGACTGGGGCAACTGGCCTTCACCATCACCATCGGCTTTGTGCTGATTCTGGCGATGGGGCACGACTGGCTGACTTCCCTCTATGTGGCAGTCGCGCTCACCTTCTCCAGCACTATCATCATCATCAAGCTGCTCTCCGATAAACGTGAGCTGGATTCGCTGCACGGACGCATCGCAGTAGGTTTTCTGATCGTGCAGGATATCGCCGTAGTGCTGGCAATGATGGCGATGAGCGCGCTGCGTGCCGATGGGGAAAGCGAGGTAGCCTGGCTTGATTTGGCAACGTCCATCGGCACGCGCGTGCTGGTCGCCGCACTGCTGGTCTATGTGCTGATGCGCTACATCCTGCCAAAGCTTATTCACCTCATGGCACGCTCGCAAGAGCTCCTGCTCATCTTCGCCATTGCATGGGGTACAGCACTGGCCGCACTGGGCGAATGGGCCGGATTCTCAAGAGAAGCGGGTGCCTTTCTGGCAGGCTTCTCGCTCGCCTCGACTCATTTTCGCGATGCCATCGGCGCCCGACTTAGCGGCATCCGCGATT
The DNA here is from genome assembly GCA_030652715.1 of Rugosibacter sp. GTDB lineage: Bacteria > Pseudomonadota > Gammaproteobacteria > Burkholderiales > Rhodocyclaceae > Rugosibacter. The sequence goes on along the minus strand of JAUSQB010000322.1, from coordinate 142 downwards.
TCTTGCTACTGTTTTTCTTCATCGATCTCGGCACCAAGCTCAACTTCTCCACTTTAAGTATCGAGTTGTGGTCGGCAGCGGGATTGTCATTATTCGTGCTAATCGGCAACCCTCTTATCGTCATGGCCATCATGGGTTATAT
>JAUSQB010000321.1 GCA_030652715.1 Rugosibacter sp. | reverse complement strand
CATGCCCAGACCATCGGCCACGCGCACGCCTGCTGCACGTGCAGCCTGCATGAAGGGCGTCTGGATGCCATACACCATCTCATAAGCCCAAGCATTTGCTGAAAAAGTCGGCGCTGGCAATACGGCGCCGATGAGTCCCGCCGAAGTGGCATTGATGGCCAGATCAAAGGTACGTAGGCCTAATTCATCAAAACCACCACCGGTTACACCAAACTCGTCTGCCAGAATCTGCGCCTTGCCCGCTGTGCGGTTGGCAATAAACAGCACCGCCGGATTTTGCTCCCGCAACGGCAGAATCACTCCGCGCGCCGCACCGCCCGCACCCAGCACCAGTATGCGAAGCCCGACCAGCGATACACCCAGATTAACCGTTAGATCGCGCACCAGCCCGGCACCATCGGTATTGTCGCCGTGTATGCCGTCGCTGGTGAAGCTCAAGGTATTCACCGCGCCTGCGGCCTGGGCACGTGGCGTCAGTTGCCGGGCACAGGTAAAAGCCTCCTCCTTGAATGGCACGGTAACATTCGCACCCTTAGCCACCCCTCCCCCAGCAGCGATAAACGCATGCACAGCATCAGCAAAGCCATCCAGCGGCGCGCAAATCGCTTCGTACGTCATGTCTTGCCCGGTTTGCGCGGCGAACAACGCGTGGATTTTCGGCGACAAACTGTGGCCGACGGGATTGCCGAACACCGCGTAACGTTCTGCGTAACTTTCAGTTGGCATGCAATTCATCCTGGCGGGTAAACGTCCATGTACGCGTGATCTCGATGATATCCGTATCGCGTCGTATCGACTCCGGAAAAGACGAGTATGGTGCCGCCATTTTGACAATGCGCACCGCCGCTTGATCCAGCACTTTTTGCCCCGAAGAGCGATTGATCTCTACCCTATCCAGGGCGCCATCGTTTTTGATCACGACGGTCAGAACCAGGCTGCCATACAATTGCCCACGGGCCGCTGAGGGATAGTTCATGTTGCCAATGCGCTCGACTTTCTGCCGCCAGTCTTCAACATACTGCGCAAAGCGATATTCCTCCACCCGCGCACCAATAAATTTTTTGCGCGGCCGCTGATTGTATTCCTCCATGCGTCGCGCAATTTCACCTTCAATGCGCGCAATGGCCAAGGCCCTGTTCGCCAGATCAGCACCCGACAGAACGGGTTCTGCCAGCGGGGTCGGCATCTGCGGGGTGGTATCCGAGCGTACCGTCTGACGGCTGGTTAATTGCTTCATCATCTGTTGCGCCTGCGCTTCGAGCTGCGCTACACGTTGTTGCGCCTGGATTAAATCGTCACCTTGCCGGGTCTGCAAGGAGGGGGGCAATGGCGTTTTGGCGCGACGATCGTCTTCGGTTGTACCACCGCCATCCAGATTGGTTTGCGCGCGCGCCTGAGCCTTGTCTGGTTTGTGACGGCTTTTGCTGTTCACCAAAATGACATCCAGCGCTTGCTCGGTGGCTTTGTTCTTCCATTCAGGCGGAGTGAACTGCACAGCAAGCAGCGCTGCATGCACGAGCAGCGAGGCGCCCAATGCCCACCCCAGATTGCGCCGGGAGGCCGTCATTGTGGTAGATAAAGGCGAAAGGAGACGACGAACATAGCGGCAGATTCTACCTTGCAGTGTCGGCATCCTCATCTGCGGACAACGAAGCCCCAGCGGGTATCTCGCCTGCCACATCGGCAGTAGCCGCAGTATCGAGGTCGCCGCTGTCTGCGTCGTCCACACCGGCGACTTCCGCCACCATCTCTCCAGCCAAAAGCTCAACAAACCGCACGCGAATTTCTGTGCTCAAGAGGTCTATGCCCTCCACCGCAAGACGCACCCTTGCGCCGCGCGGGGCTACGGCAAGATCAGGCAGGGAAGCTACGCGCAGCACCAGCGGCAAATCCATCACCCGCGCCAAGGACTCCTTGATCACCACGGCTTCCAGCGTGCGCGTCTCCGTCTGCGCCAGATAGCGCAAACACCAGTAGCGCTCCATGTGACGCTGAAATTCCGCATATGTGGCGTAAGTCAGCTCAAAATCGCGCAAGGCCGTAAAGAGTTCGGTTGATTGCGGCGCAAAAGAGGGCGGCTCGTTGCGCAGCCAGGCGATCAATTGCCATTGATTAACCAGATCGGCATAGCGCCGCAAGGGGGAAGACGACCACGCATAGCAATCCACGCCCAGCCCTTCGTGCGCGGCGGCCACCGTGCTCATGCGCACCTTGCCGCCCGTTTGCACCCGATACAAGGCCGGGATGCCCGCATCACGCAATGCCGCGCCCCACGTGGCATTGGCAAAAATCATCAGCTCGGCGACCAGCGTATCCAGCGGGCTGCCGCGCGGGCGCTCGGTGATGCTTACCTGCCCCGGGCCATCGACATCCTTGCCAACGTTTGCATCCCAATCCACGACGAAGTTGTAATCCTTGCGCCCCCCGCTATCGGCTTTATCCTGCTGGCCACGGCCTGCGGCCAGCACTTGAGAAAACTCCCACAGCACGGTGAGCTCATCGCGATAGGGGAAATCAGCCAAAGGTTCCGTCAGCGTTGCCGCATTAAACAGCGGCTCAATATCGTGATGGCGCAAATTGTCGGCGATGGTGATACGGTCCAGTTGCGTGCTGTGGCTCAATAAGCGCAAATCTGCCGCCACCTCCAGATACAACGAGATCGCGGGCGCAGTTCGCCCGGCGGCCAGCGTGAATTGATCCACCACCGCTTCTGGCAACATGGTAATTTTTTGCCCCGGCATATACACCGTGGATAAGCGCCGCCGCGCAATCTGCCCCAAGTCCGAATCCACCGCAAACCCCAAGCCCGGTGCAGCGATGTGCACGCCGATGCGCCAGCCGCCCTCTACGCGCGGCGCGACAGAAAACGCATCGTCAATTTCAGTCGTTGCTGCATCGTCTATGCTGAAAGCACGCACGCTGGTATCGCCGCTGGTATCGCCGCCGGTATATCCACTGGTACCCAAATTCGCCAGCGGCAAATCATTGATCGAGGGCATCGCGGCCGCATCCACTGGCGCATACGGCGCAAAGCCCGTGCCCTCGCGAAAGCACTCATGCAAAAACCGGCCCAGATGATAATCATGGGCGGAGGCCACCGCGCCAGACGCCAGCAGCAACTGCGCCTCGCTTTTACCGCTCTGCGCCGCAGCCTCAGCCATCGCCTTGGCTTCCGGCCGATTACGGTCAGCGGCATAGAGCAATTGCGGCAGTTGCGATTTGAATTCATCCGGCAGGCGGCCCGCCACCAGTTCAGCCGCCATGCGTGTAATCGCCTCGGCCTGCAAGCGCTTTTTTTCCATCCCGGCTAGCGCTGCCTGCAAAATCTCCGGCGGCGCCTTGAAATACCGTCCCCGGCCCTTGCGGTGAAAATACATCGGCGCTGAATGCAGACGCAGCAACACAGCAGCTGCCTGCGCTGACGTGGGATTCTGGCCAAAATATTCAGCCGCCAGCTCGGTAAAACCAAACTCCGCCGCAGGGCCCACTTCCCATAAAAAATCCACCTCAATATCCTCTGCCGCCACTTCTGCCTCAGCAAGAAGCACGGCGGCCGAAGGTGTCTCAAACCGCAGCAGCACGTGCGCGGCCTTCACCTTCACGCGGCGACCTGTCGGCAAGGTCACTTGCAAGGAGCTCACATTGTCGGCCAGCACAGCACCTGCGCGAAACGCGCCATCCTCTTCATACAAGACATTCATAAACAGCAAGGGAAAAAGAAAAGCAGAAAGAAAGAATTATACGG
>JAUSQB010000318.1 GCA_030652715.1 Rugosibacter sp. | reverse complement strand
ATGGTATGCCGAGAACCGCCCTAAAGTCGCAGAAAAGCTGGGCAAAACACGCGGTGGTTACTATGGAAGCCACTTTAATTCAAATGTATTCCCGAATAACTCCTACCTGTGGGGTACCAATACATTCAAAGTCTGGGCACCGCGTGGCCCTCGCAGCATTGAAGTCTTTACTTGGGGCATTGTTGAAAAGAACATGCCTGACGAGGTTAAAGACGCTGTGTATGACATGGCAACGCGCACTTTCGGCACAGCAGGCATGCTCGAAGGGGACGATGCGGACAATATGGAATCCATGACTCAGCTTAATCGCGGCCGGCAGATTCGCAAAGGCAGGCTGAACTCGCAAATGGGCATGGGCGGTGACAAAATAGATGAAGAGAGTGGTGCAATTATTGGTGCTTCCGCCGTAGGTGAAACATCCTACCGTGGTTACTACCGTGCCTATCGTGAATTCCTCATGGCTGAGAGCTGGGATGACTTGCTGAAAACGGATCCCGATGCCTGGAAACGTGAGTTTCTCGGTAAGTAATTTTTGATAAAGAACACGCGGATTAGTCAGGATTAGCCACCAATCACCTTGGGTTGGGAAAGTCTCAGCCCAAGGCACCACCCAAAGTGAAGGAGTTCCTTATGGACGGATTAAAAGCAGTAGCACATGATATCTATCATGAAATTGAACAAACGCTATACCGTGAAGCACGGTTGATTTGCGAAGAGCGCTTGCGTGAATGGCTGGATACCATGATTGATCAAGACATTCTGTATCAAGCGGTCTCCCGCCAGTTACGCGCGCGTAAAGACACCCGTTATGCTGCTAAAGATCATGTGAATATCTTTAACGAGAACTATCACTACCTTGCCATGCGCGTGACACAAAGCGAATCCCCCATGCAATGGACAGCTGATCCGCGGGAAGTTGTTCGCCACTTTATTAATAATCTTGAAGTATATGAGGGTGAAACCCTGGGCGAATACAAAGTGTTTGCTAACTGCTATGTCGTGCGTAATCGCCGTATTTATGAGGAGATGACGTACAGCTACTCGCGTAAAGATGTCTGGCGCAAAGATGCCCAGGGCCAGTTTCGCCTGCTGAAGCGGTTGAGCGAGATTGATGAACGGTTTCTGCGGGGTAAAAACCTTAACTTCATGTTATAACCATGTTGTAAATAAGCAACACAATTTAAAAAGTTTGTTTTACTGACTTTTTTGATGTATTTTGCGCAACGTGATGGCTCAGCCATTATTGATAATACCAAGAATAATAAAGTTTAAAAAAGCTTAAAAAAATCAGGAGAAAAGACAAGGAGTTGTAGGTTTTTGCTTTTTTTTGTTGGTTTGATTTCCAATGTGTCGCAGCAAATAGTTTTGAACTGGACTTCAACTGATTTGCAACTTTTTTAATTGCAACTTGGTTGCAGGCAAGTTTTAATCAGGTTCGCACGCCGTCAGGTGCGACTAGTTTTTTTAACCTCAGGAGGGGAAGTTAATGACTCAGAAACGACTACGACTCGAAAAGTCGGCGCTGGCAACACGGTGGCTACGCGTCGGCCGCGTCGGCCTTGTGCCATTGCTGCTGACCGGCTTTGCTAGTCCGGCGCTGCACGCCGAAGATGAACTGCCAAGCATTGCAGAAAGCAACAGTGAAACCAGGGTGTACTACGAAAACGACACCCGCGTGCGCGGCAAGGATGCTACAGGCAATCGTGTCGGTCTTTCCAAGTTTCGCAACACCATCAAGGCAGAACACAAGCGCGATTTAGGTAACGGCTGGGCCTTCAAGGGCATCTTCCGTGGCACCTACGATGGCGTGTATGACATTAACGATAAAGAATATGGCAAGAATGCGGGTGGCCCGATCAATATGACGGAAACCTCGGGCTTTAGCTACTTGGTGACAGGGCCAACTTTTGGGGGGCCTGCTGATGGTTTGATTCCCGGTTCAACGCCGACTTCCGCGCCTTATGGTGGTGCGGCAGTTGAGCTTATTCCTGGTGTGAACCTGTTTCCCGCAACGATGAATGGTCCACTAACAGCTTTCGATTCAGCATCTAATCCCAATCAAGGCTTGCAGCACCTGGGGCAGCGCTGGAATACGGCTTACCAAGGCGGGGCTGGATTCGGCGGTGTTGATATTGCCGTACCCGTGCGCCCCTGTGATGTCGATAATCGCGGTTGTGCCGATTTCGGCGGTTATGGCGATCTGAGCAGCAATGGTCTCAAAGCCCCTGAGTTCAATGGTCGCATGGACTTCATTCGCGAGTTTTATGCCCAAAAAACCTGGGATCTGGATAACGGCAAGCAGTTCAATGTCAAAGTCGGTAAGCAGCAAGTAGTCTGGGGCCGCAGCGATTTGTTCCGCGTGCTGGACGTGATCAATCCAATGGATTATTCGCGCAACAGCATTTACGACGAGTTTGAAGATATCCGCATCCCGATGTGGATACTGCAAGGCAACTACCGCATGGGCGCCAGCGAGTCGCTTTCTGAGCGTAACTTGCAAGTGGTGTGGAACTTCGATCAGTTCCGCGCGAATAATCTGGGCCAGTGCGGTACGCCAAATGCCGTGCTTGATGCTAGTTGCTTCTTCCGTGCGTCCAAAAACCTCTGGGATAACGGTGGCACGGTGGGTAATCTGGCACCGGCCGGAGAACTTGGTTTGGCTCCTCCTTTGAGTCCGATAGGTGGCGTTGCTGTGACCATTCCCAGTCATCTGGCTGGTATCCGCAATGTGGATATGCCCGACTGGAAGCTGAAAAATACCCAGCTTGGTGCGCGTTTCGAGGGTGTGACGAGTGATGGCACGATTGCCTTCTCGCTGAATGCCTTGGCTGGCCGTTCGCAAATGCCCAGCTTGCATGCCATCCGCCCGGCAGCCTTGGCCTTCGATATGGTTTTCCCGCGGACAAGCGTGCTTGGTGGTTCAATGGACTTCAACATCGAAGCCTTGAATACCACGGTGCGCCTTGAAGGTGCTTTAAGTCACGGCGAAGAGTTTGTCGATACGCTTGAAAGCAGTCTGTATTCAAAGCATAAAGTGTGGCGCAGCGTGATTGGTCTGGATCGGGCCAGCCAGATTGACTGGATTAATCCGGATCGCACGACCCTGATCTCGGCGCAATTCTTCTGGCAGCATATCAATGGCTTTCAGGAGACTTCGGTTCCCGGGTTAAATAACGGTCTGCCAGGAATGGTGAAACAGGGTACCGTAGGCTGGAAGGATAACCACCTCTTCACCTTGCTGATCAGCGCACAATACATGCAGGATCGTCTTAACCCGCAACTGATCTTCGCGCGTGACATTCAAGCGCGGGCCAACGTCATTCAGCCCCACGTCACCTTCCTTTACACCGATAAGCTGAAGTTCAAGGTAGGCGCCAATTACAAGTGGACTACCTCTACCCAGGATCGTTACTCCTTTGCTGATGGCCGCGGCCTGACGGGTACCTTGTCACCCACAGGACAACCCCCTGGTGCCCCGGTTGATGGCGGTGTCGGTGGCCTGGAAGCCCTTGGCCGCTTTAAGGCCGGCCTTATCGGCACGGCGGTAAAAGAAGACGAAATCTTCTTCAACATGCAATATCAGTTCTGATTTTCATAAAGGAAACCATGATGCTTAGAATGAAAAAACATACCGCAACAGTCATTGCCAGCGTGGTGATGGGTGTTATGGGTAGCGCCTATGCGGCTACCGATGCGGAAATCGATGCCTTCATGAACCCCTACGCCAAGGGTTTTCCCTCGGTAGCGGGGGTCAAAGAAGGTGTGGTGATCGACAAGGGTAACGTTGATCAGTTCAAAGATGTTTTAACTCCGCGTGTCTATGACCAGATCAAGGCAGGCAATAGTTCTATTACAGTCGGTAAGCAATTGACTGCGCCTGCCCCTGCTGGTTTTGTGGCTGCAGCGAAAAAGACGGCTGCTTCAGCGAAAGTGGAGTTCGGCAAGGGGAAAATTACCGGTTATCAGGGCGGTATGCCTTTCCCCTACGAGCCATCAGCGAGCGATCCCAATGCAGGCGAGAAACTGGCCTGGAATAACCGCTACGGTCTGGAAATTCCCGACGATATTACGATCGGCCCTTTTGTTTGGGAATATCGCGATGGGAATACCGGAAAAATTAACCGTACGGTTAATTTCGATCCGTCTTACGTATCCAATACGGGATTTCGCACACTAAACAAGCCTGAAAACCTGCCGGGATCGGATGAGTTCTTTAATACGCTTATGCTGGCTGTCAAGTCACCGCAGGATTTGAAAGATACTGCCGTATTGTTCAAGCGCCGGGTAGATAGTTCGCGGGATGATGATGGCCAGCTTTACTTGGGCTTTCAGCGGCGTGCGCGCCGGCTATCGACGTCAGCCACAACGGATCCTTTTTTGGGTTCCAACGTGATGATCGAAGAGTTCCGTGGCTTTAACGGCAAGGTGAGCGACTTTGACTGGAAGTTTATTGCTACCAAGAACATGCTTACGCCTTACTATTCGCACAAAGATGCCAAGCTGCGCGATGAGTACAAAACGGCTGACTGGCGTGCCCCCGCTTTTGCGGGCAAGGGCCAATGCTGGGCAGCAGTGCCTTGGAGCTTGCGTAAAACTTATATCGTTGAAATGACACCTAAGCGCCCAGATCACCCGATCTCGAAGCGGACGCTTTACTTTGATGCCGAGTCTTTTCACGGTGTCATTAGCGAAGTGTATGATCGTAAAGGCGAGTTCTGGAAGTTATGGATGATTGGCGCTGGGCATCCTTCCGGGCAACTGCCTGCAGTCGCTAAAAAAGGTGTCTGGGTATGGGATTCTGGCTCGATGATTGATGTCCAGGCGTCACAATGTACAACGCTGAACTTCCGTGTGACCTCGTTGGATCCTATTCCACCGAACGTGTACACGATTGAATATATCCGTTCGCGTCAATAAGCCGTTCGTTTAGACTACCCAGGCCGCTTGCGCAAGTGCAGGCGGTCTGGGTTTTTTTATTTCAAGGAGAAGAGCATGGGTTGGTTAGAAAATGATGTGGCATTGATCAGCGGTGGTGGCTCCGGCTTGGGCCGCGCACTGGTTGAACGGTTTATTCAGGAAGGCGCCCGCGTAGGCGTGATTGAGCGTGATGCGGCTAAAGTGCAAAAGCTCAGCCTGGATTTTGGCGACAAGGTCTGTGTCACCCAAGGGGACATCACGCTGTACGCCGATAATGAAAAAGCGGTGCAAGCGACTGTAGCCAAGTTTGGCAAGATCGATACCTTTATTGCCAATGCAGGCATTTTTGACTTTTTCATGAAGCTTGCGCATACCGATGCCGAAAAAGTTGGGCCTGCGTTTGATGAGCTGATGGCGGTGAATGTGAAAGGCGGCATTCTGGGCGTTAAAGCTGCCTTGCCAGAACTATTGAAAACCCGTGGCAATGTCATTTTCACTATTTCCAATGCGGGTTTTTATCCCGATGGCGGCGGCGTGATCTATACCGCCTCCAAACATGCCTTGGTGGGTGTAGTCAAACAACTCGCCTATGAATTGGCCCCCAAAGTGCGCGTGAATGGCGTAGCGCCGGGTGGCATGAAAACCGAACTGGGTGGCTTGAAGGCGACCGGCACGGAAGGCACCAAGTTGAACCAGCTGGATAATCTTGAAGACTTGGTGAAACACATCACGCCGCTGCATGTTATGCCGTCGCCTGCAGATTATTGCGGCCCTTATGTGCTGCTGGCGTCGCGTGCCAATTCGTCGGCAACGACGGGCGCCTTTATCAATACAGATGGCGGTATCGGCATGCGTGGGTTTATGACCACCGCGGGTGGTGATGATCTATAACCCACTAACGAAAAAGATATAACGTATGGATACCAAGCAATTTCGTAACGCGCTGGGCAGCTTTGCTACTGGCGTTACCATCATTACGACACGTGATGAGCAGGGTGGCGCGATTGGCGTAACAGCCAATAGTTTTAATTCGCTCTCACTTGACCCGCCGCTGGTGCTGTGGAGTATTGGAGTCAAAGCCTTCAGTTACCCGGCGTTTGCCAAAGCCAAACATTTTGCGGTGCATGTTTTGGCGGCAGATCAGCAAGCGTTGTCAGATCGTTTTGCACGGCCTTCGACTGAAAAGTTTGATGGTGTTGCGTTCGAACACGGGCTGGGTGAGGTGCCCTTGTTCCCGGGTTGTGCAGCAGTGTTCGAGTGTTCAACCGAGCGCTGTGTTGAAGGGGGCGACCATGTCATAATGATCGGGCGTGTAGAGCGCTTTAGCGTGGATGAATCGGCATTGCCATTGATGTTTTATCGAGGGCGCTATGCCACGCCTGAGGCGGGGGGGATTTTTTCGCCACCTGCCAAGGTGTAAGCTGCGTCCGCTAAGCTTTGCAAAAAAAGTTTGTCGAATTTTTTATCAATCAAATTATATAAACGAAGGAGATTCTCATGGGAGTTACCCGAATTGGTCACGTCGCTTTGCGTGTGATGGATATTGCTGCATCTGTTAACCACTACACAAAGGTGGTTGGCATGGATGTTACCCACCGTGACAGCGATGGCACCACCTACTTGAAATGCTGGGATGAGTGGGACAAGTATTCCGTTGTGCTCAAACCCTCTGACCGTGCACAGCTTGACCACCTTGCGTATAAAGTAGAAAACGATGCTGATCTGGATGTGCTGGGCAAGCGTGTGGCGGATACTGGGGTTGCTGTAACGAAACATGCGGCGGGCGAACTGACATTTTGCGGCCGTTCGATCAGCTTTATGCTGCCCAGCGGGCAGCGCATGTTTTTGTTCGCACAAAAAGACTTTCTGGGCAAGGATGTCGGCGTCATGAACCCCGACCCATGGCCCGATTCGCGTCACGGTATCGGTGTGCATTGGCTCGATCACTGCCTGATTCTTGGCGAGCTGAACCCCGAAAAAGGGATTAACCATGTGGCTGATTGTCACGATTTCTTGAAGGGTGCGCTGGATTTTCGTCTGACCGAGCAAGGGATGGTTGGGCCCGGTCACAAAGTGATGGCAGCCGCTTTTATGACGCGTACGGTGAAGCCGCATGACATTGCGATTGTGGGCGCCCCGACGGATGGCTTCCACCACCTGTCGTTTTTCCTCGACGGTTGGCATGATATTCTGCATGCGGGCGATATTTTGTCCAAGAATCGCGTCAAGATCGAGCTATTGCCCTCGCGCCATGGCATCACGCGTGGCGAGACGATTTACTTCTTTGACCCCAGTGGTATTCGTAACGAAACCTTTGGTGGTTTGGGCTATGCAGCACATCCCGATATGCCGGTCATTACCTGGGTAGAAGAAGAGCTTGCCCGTGGTATTTTCTACACGGCACGCGAGTGGGTAGATTCTTTCTCCAGTGCCTACACTGCGGTTTGATGCGCCGTCCGAAAAGTGGACTTGCTTCGCGGCGTATCAACAGGGCCGACTTTTTACGCGATTGATTCTAAGGCAGCGTTTAAAGGCGGCATAATAAAAAACGGCAGCCTGTACAGGCTGCCGTTTTTTAT
>JAUSQB010000309.1 GCA_030652715.1 Rugosibacter sp. | reverse complement strand
GACCGCCAGCTGATGCTGTTTGCTGCCGACGTGCTGACGCGCAACCCCGGCGCGCAAATTATTTACGACGTGAAATGTTCGCGCTGGGTAGCCGAATCCATTCGTTTCCAAGGCGGCAAACCCTTGATGTGGAACACCGGCCACGCGCTGATTAAAACCAAGCTGCAAGAGACCGGCGCACCGCTGGCCGGGGAGATGAGCGGTCACATGTTTTTCAAGGAACGCTGGTACGGCTTTGATGATGGCCTGTATGCCGGTGCGCGCCTGCTCGAAATTGTGTCGCGCTGGAAAGATGCGAACTGGCCGCTGAAACATTTGCCGAATGCGATTTCAACACCTGAGCTCAACATCAAGATGAGCGAAGGCGAGCCGCACAAGCTGGTCGCCAAGCTGCAAAAAAGCGGGTGCTTCCCCACGGCGCGCGAGTTGATCACCATTGATGGTGTGCGTGCAGAATATGCCGATGGCTTTGGCTTGGTGCGCGCTTCCAACACCACGCCTGTGGTGGTGTTGCGCTTTGAAGCCGATACGAAAAAAGCACTCAAACGTATCCAGAAAGAATTTAAAGTTGCGCTGGAAGCGGCCTGGCCGGGGATTAACACGGACTTTGCTAGCGGCCATTAAAGTGGAAACGATGCAGTGAATTATCCCGGAGATCTGCACCGGGATAATTTAGTTGCAGCGCTTACTTACCTTCGATCCAAGCTTTAACCGAGGCCAACGCAGCCGGTAGCGCTGCCGCATCCGTGCCGCCTGCCTGCGCCATATCGGCGCGGCCGCCGCCTTTGCCACCCACTTGAGCAGCGACGAAGTTTACTAATTCCCCAGCCTTGAAGCGGGATGTTAAATCGGATGTCACACCAGCAATCAGACTCACTTTGCCGTCGCTCACGCTGGCAAGAATAATCACTGCCGATTTGAGTTTGTTCTTGAGTTTATCCATGGTCGCGCGCAAGGCATTGATGTCCGCTGTATCTAGCCTGGCGGCCAGCACATACAAGCCATTGACCTCAACCGCTTGCGCGGCCAGATCGTCACCCTGATGCGCGGCAAGTTTTGAGGTCAGACGCGCCACTTCCTTTTCCAGTTGCTTCACATGGTTCAACATCTGCACCACACGCTCGGCCACTTCCGGCAGGGGCGACTTGATCTCGGTAGCCACGATGTCGAGCAAATACTGGCTGGCTTGAATCTGCGCTAGCGCAATATCGCCGCACACCGCCTCGATACGCCGTACGCCCGCAGCCACGCCGGTTTCCAGCGTGATTTTGAACAGGCCGATGTCACCCGTGCGTGCCACATGCGTGCCGCCGCACAGCTCGCGGCTGCTGCCGATTTCCAGCACGCGCACTTCATCGCCATATTTCTCGCCGAACAGCATCATGGCACCGGTTTTTTTCGCTTCTTCCAGCGGCAGCACGCGGGCATTCGTGGCGGCGTTGGTCAGGATTTCCGCATTCACTTGTTGTTCTATGTGCGCAATGTCGGCGCTGCTCAAAGGCTGCGTGTGGGCGAAGTCAAAGCGCGTTTTGCTGGCATCCACTTGCGAGCCTTTTTGTTGCACATGCGGGCCTAAACGGTCGCGCAGGGCTTTGTGCAGCAGGTGCGTGGCCGAGTGGTGGCGCGCGGTGCGCGCACGCGCTGCAACGTCGACTGCCGCCGTCACGTCCAGACACGGATTCAAACCAGCGCCGCCCAGCCCAGAGACGGGTTCAAAAGACGGGCTCAAAACTTTTTTCAATGTGCCGGTGCTCACCACACCATGATGGCCAAACACATCGGCCTGGATTTTCTGCGTGTCTTCCACGCTGAAAATCGCCCCGCCGCCGCGCAGCTCGCCACGGTCGCCCGCCTGGCCGCCGGATTCAGCGTAGAACGGCGTGCGGTCAAGCACCACAATGCCCAGCTCGCCCTCGGCTAATTCATCCACCACCACGCCATCCTTGTACAAAGCCAGCACGCGGGCCTGGGTTTCCAGTGTCGCATAGCCTTGAAAGTCGGTCGCCGCGCCCGTGTAGTCAACTTGTGTTGCCATGGTGAATTTGCCCGCAGCGCGGGCTTGTTCCTTCTGCCGTTGCATCGCGGCGTCGAACGCCGCTGCATTCACCGTGACGTTACGCTCGCGACAAATGTCGGCCGTCAAATCCAGCGGAAAGCCGTAGGTATCGTGCAGCTTGAAGGCGGTCTCGCCGTTGAAAACGGTGCGCTGTTGCTGCTGCATGGCCAACAATTCCGTTTCCAGAATCGCCATGCCGTTTTCTATCGTGGCAAAAAAGCGCTCTTCTTCCTGTTTCAGCAACGCCATGATGTGCGAACGTTCCGCCAGCAGTTCAGGATATGCCGCGCCCATGTCAGCCACCAGATCGGGCACCAGCTTATGGAAGAACGCAGCGCGCACGCCGAGCTTGTAGCCGTGGCGGATGGCGCGGCGGATGATGCGGCGCAGGACATAGCCGCGGCCTTCGTTGCCGGGAATCACGCCATCGGCAATCAAAAAAGACGTGGCGCGAATATGGTCGGCCAGCACCTTGAGCGATGGGCTGTCGAGGTCGTCGCACTGCGTCTCGCGCGCAGCGGCTTGGATCAAATTCTGGAACAGGTCAATCTCGTAATTGCTATGCACGTGCTGCAAAACAGCCGTGATGCGCTCCAGCCCCATGCCGGTGTCCACCGAAGGCTTGGGCAGCGCATGCATCACATAGTCGTCATCGCTTTTCTCGCGGTTGAACTGCATGAACACGTTGTTCCAGATTTCGATATAACGGTCGCCATCTTCCTCCGGCGTACCGGGCAAACCGCCGGGAATATGCGCGCCGTGATCGTAAAAAATCTCGCTGCACGGGCCGCAGGGGCCGGTGTCGCCCATCATCCAGAAGTTATCCGATGCGTAGCGCGCGCCCTTGTTGTCGCCGATGCGGATCACGCGCTCGGGGCTCAGGCCAATGTCCTTGGTCCAGATGTCATAGGCCTCATCGTCTTCGGCATACACG
>JAUSQB010000306.1 GCA_030652715.1 Rugosibacter sp. | reverse complement strand
AAAACAAGGCCTACACCGCATCGGACAACTTTGTTGCAATCTTTACCACAACAATCGCCATCACCGCATCGACCGCTTCTGCAATGCCCATCAGGGTGGTATCCACCCGGCGGGCATCTTCACATTGACGAAGAGGCGCTGCACTCCGTTGAGCATCGCGTTCATCCCGCGTTTGCAAATCCTGCAAAAGGTCGAGCATATTAGCAGCTAAGCCCTTTGCGATCAACTGTTTATAGCGCCGTTCTGCACGCGCCTCAGCTGACGCCGTCAGGAACACCTTGACGGTGGCAAAAGGAAAAACCACCGAGCCCATATCGCGCCCATCTGCCACCAATCCAGGGAAGCGCCGCCATGCCCGCTGACGGGCCAGCAAAGCCGCGCGCACCTCGGCGATCACCGCCACGCGCGAGGCACCGGCAGAGGCCTCTTCGGTGCGAATCGCATCGGTCACATCGACCTGATCCAGGAATACGCGGTCATTTTCAAACCGCGCGGGCAAGGCCGCAGCCAACGCCGCTACACGTGGCGCGTCATCCAGCGCAACCCCGGCACGCAAAGCGGCCAGCGCAGTGAGCCGATACAGTGCGCCGCTATCCAGATAGTGATAGCCCAGCTTTGCCGCAACTAATGACGCGACTGTCCCTTTGCCAGAAGCCGAGGGGCCGTCAATGGCAATGACAGGTGCCGAAATTTCGGCCAGCGCAGGGAAATAATCCGGAAATGTTTTGCGCACGCAATCCGGATCGTTAATAACCACGGGCACACCGGCAAATGCTGCCAGCAAAAAACACATCGCCATGCGATGGTCATCATAGGTATCCACCACCACGTCACGACGAAAACTCGGTAATGGCGAGACGGCGAGCCAGTCACTGCCCTCTTCGACCACAGCACCGAACTTGCGCAATTCAGTCGCCATGGCGGTGATACGGTCGGTTTCCTTCACTCGCCAGGAACCGATGTTGCGCAGCACACAGCGGCCATCGGCAAATAACGCACACACGGCCAGCGTCATGGCCG
>JAUSQB010000288.1 GCA_030652715.1 Rugosibacter sp. | reverse complement strand
GTATCACCAGCACCGACTTTGTCTTTTGTCACTGAATACGATAAGCTGAATGCAGGACCTCGGAAAGGTGATTTCGATGCGTGGTGGTATACCTGTTTTTTTATGGCGTTCTGTGTCACTCGGTTTAGTAGGTTTACTAGTTAGCATTTTTTCTGCCACGGCCTCGGCTACACCCCGTTTACCGCTACGCGATTTGCCACTGCGCGTAGTGCTGGACGATAACTATCCCCCCTATGTCATGCGCAATGACAAAGGCGTAATGGAAGGCTTGCTGATCGATGAATGGCGGCTATGGGAAAAGAAAACCGGCATTAAGGTCGAAATCACTGCCGCCCATTGGGAACAAGCGCAACAGATCCTGCAGGCAGATGGTGCGGATGTTATCGACATGATGGTTCGCACACCCTCACGCGAGCCGCTCTATGATTTCAGCACTCCTTATGTCACGATTCCGCTAGCCATTTACACACATGCCAGCATCGGCGGTATTCACAATCCCGCAAGCCTGCATGGTTTTCTGGTTGGCGCCAAGCCAGGAAGTGCCTGTAGAGAAAATCTGGCCCGCTTCGGCATTACGACGCTGGCATCCTATGACAGCTATCCTGCGATCGTCAATGCAGCGATTGCCGATCAGGTGCGCATCTTCTGCGCTGATCAAGCGGCGGCTGATTATCTACTTTACCGTGCGGGTGCCACCGAAAATTTTCGCCAGGCGTTCACTCTCTACACCGGCCGGTTTCACCGTGCCGTGCGCAAAGGCAATACAGCCACTCTTGTCAAGGTTGAGCAAGGCTTTGCTGCCATCAGCCCGGCAGAACGCAAGGCGCTCAACGACAAATGGCGAGGCAAGCCGATATCCTCTGCCTTATCCCCCACCGTGTTTTATGGATTTGTCATTACCCTCGTCGCCACCCTCGCACTCGCGCTCTTTGTTTTCCTGCTACGACGCCTGATACGGCAGCGCACAGCACAACTCACCACCTCCCAGTCGCATCTGCAAGCCACACTGGACGCCTTGCCCGATCTGCTGTTTGAACTGGATGGCGAAGGTCGTTTTCACGATTATCATTCGCCACGCACGGATTTGCTGGCCGCGCCACCCGAGGTTTTTCTTGGCAAGACCGTATATGAAATATTGCCCGTCGAAGTTGCCGACCTGGCGCTGGAGGCCATTCAGGAATCAAATATCTACGGCTATTCGACAGGCAAGGAGTATGCGCTGAATTTGCCTCAAGGTGAGCACTGGTTTGCATTTTCCATGGCAACAAAACCGATTGCCGGTAAAGCACCGCATTTCATTGCTCTCGTCCGCGACATCACCGCACGAAAAACCGTCGAACAGCAGCTGGCGCGCATGACGCAACTGTATGCCACGCTGAGCCAATGCAATCAAGCGATTGTCCGCTGTCAGAATGAAGAAGAACTGTTCCCGACCATCTGCCGGGATGCTGTCACCTTCGGCGGCTTCAAAATGGCCTGGATCGGCCGGATAGATACCGCACACGAACACATAGTACCCGTGGCAAGCTACGGCGACGGGCAAGAATATCTGGCGGACATTGTCATTTCCACGCGTGCGGACGATCCCTCTGGCCAGGGACCAACAGGCACCGCCATGCGCAATGGCGAGCCTGTCTGGTGCCAGGACTTCCAGCATGACCCGAGAACCGCCCCTTGGCACGAACGTAGCACACGGTTCGGCTGGGGCGCTTCCGCCGCCCTGCCACTAACCTGTGATGGCCGCGTTATCGGAGTATTCAATCTTTATAGCGGGAAAACCCATGTTTTCGATGAGGCAGAAAAAAACCTGCTCAATGAGATAGCGATAGATATCAGCTACGCACTGCAACGCTTTGTGGACGAAAAATCGCGGCAGAAGTCCGCCCTGATGATCGAACATCTGGCAAATTACGATCCGCTCACCGGGCTGCCCAACC
>JAUSQB010000282.1 GCA_030652715.1 Rugosibacter sp. | reverse complement strand
GCGTCATACACAGCACGCCGTTCGCGGAACACGGCGCGGGATTTGTCACCATCGCCTTCTATCTCGATCAGGTCGCGATATTCACCGCTGGTGAGCACCGTGGTGGCGCCGCCTTCCGGGGTCATCATGATCATGAAGCCGGAGGTGGCACGATACTGATTGCTACCTGCGGTGTCCATGCTCAGGCGCTGGATGAAGTGACGCGTGCGGTAGGGCTGATAGGTGCCCACCCAGACTTTGGTAACAAACGAGACACGATCATCAATCCGGCCGCGACAGTCGTCGTACATCAGCGCCAGGGGCAAGCTTCGTCGGTCGTTTTCGGCTGAAATACAAAAATAGCTCGCTTCCCCAGCAGCAAAAGTACCAGCCCAGGCGGCCATGTCGCCTTGGTCCAGCGCGGATAAATAGGCCGTGTGCAAAGTGTCAATTGCGTTTAAATGTGCAGCAGAAATACTGAGGCTCATTATTCGCCCTCCCGTTTAAAACCCATGATCTTGCGGTAGTGTTCCCAGCGCGGCAGATTGCCGGTCTCGTCGTTTTGCTTAACCTCCAGGGGAACATCGGTCAGGCTGGTAACCCCCTTTTGAAACTCGGCAAAGCCGGGAGTCTGGTTGCCAATGTGGATACGCTGGAAAATGGCGGCATCTTCCATGCTCACCATGCCGCAGGGGCCCAGTAAATTGGATGACTGACGAATGCGATGCTGCACCAGCTCCTCACTATCGTCCTCATGCGCAAAATAAGCATAATGAACCTCGGTGACATCATGGCTGCGCGCAATGGCAAAACGCAGGTTGATCACGTCCATGTGTTTAGTCATTACCGTCATCGGGAATAGCTGGGTAATTACTGAACCTCGTTCAGGATTGCTGCCTTTGAATTCGATCAGCGAGGGGTCTTTAAGAAAGCCATTACCTGTCGCAGGTTTTAATTCAGCCTCAAACAACACATGCCCACCGGAGGTCATGCGCTGGAAACCTTTACCCCCCTGCCAATTCAGCAAGCGAAAGCCTGTATGCAATAGCGGTGCATGATAGCCATCGTTGTCGTTATAGCCTTTCCAATTCGAGGCGTAACGGACTTTTTGATAGCCCAGCAGTTTGAGTCGGCCATCGCCACCCAGGAGTGCGCTCAACGTTGAATGAGTAGACTCGCCCAGCCACTCTGCCAGCGGTGGAGTGTTCTTTCCCATGGTGACGAGGATCAGCCCGAGAAACTGCTCGCTTTTCACTTCGACCAGACCAAAGTTCTCCTGCTTGAAGTCCGGCGCGAATTCTTTCGACCCGGGGCAGGCGGCCAAATCGCCTTCCAGAGAAAACAGCCACCGATGGTA
>JAUSQB010000273.1 GCA_030652715.1 Rugosibacter sp. | reverse complement strand
AATGTGTTGGCCGATGCGGTCAAAGCTCGCCGCGTAGCGCTGGCCGAGGTTTAGCCTTTGCGCATGAGCGCCCGCTTGTTCGCCGCGCTGCTGGCGGTAACACTGGTTTTCCGCTGCTGGCTGGCAGCAGTGACGCCGATCACGGGCGATGAAGCCTATTTCATTTGGTGGGGCTGGCGGCCGGACTGGGGCTTTTACGATCATCCGCCCATGATCGGCTGGTGGCTCGCTGCGCTCTTGACAGTGAGCGACGCGGAAGGGTGGTTGCGCCTGCCGATGATTATCCAGCCCGCGATACTGGCGCTGGGCGTCATTTCTGCCTTGCCCCGTTTGGCGCCCGCACTGGATGATGAACAACGCTACAGCATCGGTACGTTGGTGTTGCTGGCACCGGCGAATGTGTGGAATGTGTTCATTACCACCGATACCCCGCTGATTTATTTCAGCGTGTTTTCCGGGCTGGCCTGGCTGCGTGCGGCGCGTGACGACCAGCGTGGACAGTGGCGCTGGTATTTGGCAGCGGGAATATTGTTGGCCGGGGCCGTGCTGTCGAAATATTTTGCTGCCATTCTGGGTTTTGCTTATCTCGTGGACGCATTGCGACGGCGCACGCTACGCGCTTGGGGCGGGTTGGCAATTGCCTATGCCGCAACGCTGCCTGCGCTGGCGATGATGGTTTGGTGGAATGCCGGGCATTGCTGGTCGAATTACATGTTCAATTTTGTCAATCGGCATACGACGGAAACCAGTTTGTCGCTGACGACGCCACTGCTGTATGCCGTATCGCTGCTGTATCTTTTGACGCCACCGGCACTATGGCTGGCATGGCGTGAGCAGCGCCGTTCCGCCAGCACCGACTTTTCGCTGCTGAACAGACCCGTAAATTTAGCCTCGCTCGGTGTTTTAGCCTGGGCACCTTTTGTGTTCTTTGCCGCGCTGTCGCTAGTCAAGCAGATTGGTTTGCACTGGTTGCTGTCGTTTGTGCCGTTTGCCTTGATATGGATTGCGCTGCGTTTGAGAGCGGCAGCGCTGCGTCGGCTGTGTTTATTCTTCATCGGTTTTGCTGCGATTCATGCAGCGGCTGTTTTTGTCATCTCGCGCCTGCCGATGGAAACCTGGAGCAAGGCGCGGATTTATGATGGCCTGGTCTTGACGTTTGAACACGAGGCCATTCTCAAGGAATTAGAGCCTTACGCCAAAGACTGGGTGCTGGCCATGGATGGCTATTCAAATGCCGTCACCATGGGCTATAACGCGCGGCGTTATTTCATCGTGTTCGGCGAAGCATCCAGCCATGCGCGCCATGACGATATCATGAATGATGTTCGCACCCTGGACGGGCGCAATATTCTTATCCTGCGCAAGTCGGCACCTGATCTGGCAGAGTATCAACCCTACTTTCGGCAAGTCGCCGTCGATAGCTTCATGGTGCGTGACGCACGCTTCTGGCGTGTCAAAGGCGAGGGCTTCAATTACCCGGCCTATCGTGACGGCGTGCTGGCCAGCGTGAAGCGCAAATACTACGCGATACCAAAGTGGCTGCCGCAAACAGCATGCTATTTTTGCGACCGCTATTTTCCGGGGGAGCAATGCCAGCGCTGAATTTTTCCATGATTCGTCTGTTACGGCCACATCAATGGCTGAAAAATGGCTTCGTCTTCGCCGGTCTGCTGTTCGGCCACGCCTGGCATGATCCGATCATTGTGGGGCAGGCGCTGGCCGCCTTTGCGGCATTCTGTTTGTTTTCTTCGGCGGTGTATGTGATGAACGATCTGCTGGATCGCGAGCAAGACCGGCAGCATCCGAAAAAGAAACATCGGCCGATGGCGGCGGGCACAGTGGGCGTGCCGCCAGCCATTGTGCTGGCAGTGGTGTGTTTTCTAGGCGGCAGCATGCTGGCCTTGTTTTATGCGGGTGCTACGCCGTGGATTTTCTTTGCCTATGTGGCGATGAATATCGCCTACAGCTTTGGGTTAAAACACATTGTCATCCTCGATGTTTTCATTATCGCCAGCGGTTTTATGCTGCGCATTCTGGCGGGCACACTAGGTTTGGGCATTGCGCCCTCGCACTGGCTGTTGCTGTGCGGGCTGATGCTCACCCTGTTCCTAGGCTTTTCCAAGCGGCTTTCTGAATTGAATGCACTACGAGAAGAGAGTGCAGGGCATCGCCGTGTGCTGGAACACTACACCGCGCCTATGCTCGACCAGTTCATCAGCGTCACGGCTGCCGCGACAGTAATCTCCTACGCGCTATACACCGTGAGTGCGGAGACCGCCGCTTTGCACGGCACACAGCAACTGATCCTGACTGTGCCCTTTGTCCTCTACGGCATGTTGCGCTATCTGTGGCGGCTACACGCCCAAGGCGGCGGGGGCGACGCGGCGCAGGAACTGCTGACTGATCCGCACTTGATGGCGGCAGTTATCGGCTGGCTGGTGCTGGTGCTGGTTTTGTTGTGGTGATGGTTTTGTGGGGGCTGTGCGCCAGAAAAATGACAGGCGCTGAGGGAATGGATGAATAAACGGGACGAGATTTTGCGGCGAGAAATGAAGAATGCATATGATGCAGGCCTCTTTGTTTTTATGTTTAATGCCGGAAATCATGTGATTCTGGTTCATTTGAACCTCCCACAGTTATGAGCATACTTTTTCTACGGTGCCGTTAGCTTGCAACATGCGGATACTTCGCTACTTTTGCTGGCTTTACATCGTCTCAGTTGGTGTGATCACAGTGGTTGATGTAGTAATAGGTGTCACAACACAGTACGGATCCCGTATGGGAATGGGCTGCAATTTCCATGATGCGTTAATTGTTGGCATCGAATGTCGTGGTTTTATTGGCGCAAGAGCGGTCGAACTATTTCTGAATTGGCCGTTTTTGCTTTTGTACGTGTTGATGTTCAGCTTTTCATCATTCTGGATGGTTATTCCAGCGATTCTCCTATGGTTTCCGCCAATACTTTTGCTAGGTAGTCATTTGAGAAGACGATATGCACCCTCTCTCAAGAAGCACATCCCAACTGACTGAAATAACGAAAGATTTTAAGAGATATCGGAATCGGAGCGCGTTTTGCAAAGTGGAGCATGCTGCGCTGGCGATAATGTTTCTCGACGTAGTCCTGCCCTTGATCAGCATTGTGCAGACCTGTCGGACGAGTGTGTGCGTGGTAGCGGTGATTGCGCCTTAGGTCAATCCAGTCAGGTGCGCAGTCGATACGAATACGAACCAAAGGTTCCAGGCTGAATATTTCTGAGTGGTTTGTTTCATATCTCGCCGTCCCGCCAGCGCCAGTGCTTTGCATACCTCCGGGAACTTTTGCGCGGCTTGTTCAGGACATCGGTAATCTTCTCAGCTTCAAAATAATGGCTGGAACCCCGCAGATATCTGCTCGTTATGGTTTTTCGCAGTGGCAGAGTGCTCAGATCAATTTTTTGTCACTACCGCTGAAGCTGCCATGTGGCGAATACCCATTTTCTTATTGTGGAAAATGAGGTCTTCTTGATAATTGTCAACACTGGGCAGTGTTTGCTTGTCCAGAATGCCCTCTAGGAAGACTTTTTATCGTTTCACTTATAGGGGAGTCAAAATGAAGAAATTATTTGGTTTGGGTATTCTTGCTGCTGCTGTACTGGGTTCTGCTACTGCAACGACTGCGCTGGCTGAAGAAGGGCGCTTTATGGTTCGGGTTCGGGCAGTGAGTCTGGAGCCAGCGAACGATTCGGATGCGATTCCGGGGCTGGGTGTGCCTAGCGACGCGATCCAGGTTGAAGACAGGGTGATTCCGGAAATTGATTTCACCTATTTTCTGACCAAGAATATTGCTGCAGAGCTGGTTCTTACCTATCCACAAAAGCATGACGTGAGCTTGTCTGGCACAAAGATTGGCACATTCAAGCACTTGCCGCCGACTTTGACGCTGCAATATCATTTTCAGCCTGATGCGCAGTTTCGCCCTTATGTTGGCGCGGGTATCAATTACACGCGCCTCTCTTCCGTGAATCTGGCGGTGCCTGGTGTCGGTGAGCTGGATCTGGAGAATGACAGTATTGGCGGGGCGCTACAAGCGGGTTTTGATGTGAAGCTGAATCAAAACTGGTTCTTCAACGTCGATATCAAGAAGGTCTGGATCAAGAGTGATGTCACGCTCAAGGCGACGGGTGCTAAAGTCAGCGCGGTCAATGTTGATCCGGTGCTGTTGGGTGTTGGCGTGGGTTACCGTTTCTGATTTTCTGCACAATGCCATCAGGGCATAACGCGGGTGATGCTCGCGTTATGCCCTTGTTATTTCTATCTGGAATCAAGCTGAACGGAACTGAATGGCGATTTCACCCATGCCATCAAATGCAGCGCGGATGCTGTCGCCCGGCTTGACAGGAATCGCTTCGGTAATGGCGCCACTCATAACAAAGCTTTGGGCGGGCAGGGTTTCGCCTTGCTCGGCAAGCAAATTGACGAGCATGGCAATGGCGATGGCTGGATTTCCCAGGACAGCATCTGAAATACCGGCGGCCACCAGCTCACCATTTTTCTCAAGCGCTACATGAATCGCGCACAAATCAAGCGCGTCAGCCGCGTACCGGTTTGTGCCTGGCACAAACCGGGCGCTTGAGCCATTGTCAGCTATGACGCTGGGCAGATCAAACTTGAATCCGGAAAAGCGCGAATCGATAATTTCAAGGGCCGGAACCACATAATCTGTCGCCGCCAATACTTGTTCAGCCGTGCAGCCGGGGCCGTGCAACTCGGCTTTGGTGAAGAATGCGATTTCACATTCAACGCGAGGATGCACCAGGTCTTGCGTGGCAATCGTGCTGCCCGCCGCGCGCTCCGTATCCACCATGAGAAACCCGATGCTGGGAACAGACACGCCCATCTGCTGCATTTTGGCTTTGGAGGTGAGGCCGATTTTCCACCCGGCCTGGCGGCCACCCTCTGCGCATAATCGTTGCCTGAGCGCGTTTTGCACGGCATAGCCATCGGCTATGGTCATGGCAGGAAAATCATCGGTGAGCTTGGGGATGGCATACGCACCCTTTTGCGCTGCCAAAACGCGATCACGGAGTAGGTTTATTTCGTCGGGGGTGAGTGCAGGTGTATGTGCGTGAGCCATGTTCTTATCCTTTGAGTGCGTTGTCAGAGCTTGATGCAGATATTTTTCAGCTCAGTGTAAAACTCCAGTGAATGCACGCCGCCTT
>JAUSQB010000266.1 GCA_030652715.1 Rugosibacter sp. | reverse complement strand
AGCAGCGCATCAAGCAGCGCTTCGGGGGTGCCGCACAGGCCAAACCCACCGACAGCCAATAGCTGGTTGTCTTTGACGACGCCTTTGAGCGCTTCGGTGGCAGAG
This sequence comes from Rugosibacter sp., assembly GCA_030652715.1. Lineage (GTDB taxonomy): Bacteria > Pseudomonadota > Gammaproteobacteria > Burkholderiales > Rhodocyclaceae > Rugosibacter. Next base: position 2,281 of record JAUSQB010000266.1, on the reverse strand, counting down.
GCGAAAACTTTATTCATGAATACCCTTTGCAAAACTAATCAAGCAACACCACCTGCATCAAATAATGTCAGAGTAGCTGCGGTTATCAAGCATCCTGCGCGTCGGCACAAGCCTGGCGCAGGGATTCCGGCAGCGGAATCGACTTGCCGCTGAGCTTGTCTATCCACACCAGCTTGGCTGCGCCTTCAGCGTACAGGCGCTGGTCATCTACCCGCCGCAACTCATAAAAGGTCGGCAAGCTGCTGCGCCCTGGCTGCGCGACAAAAATATCGCACGACACCATCCCCGGATAAGTTAATGGCATCAAAAAGGTGCAGCTTGCATTGACTAGCACTGCACCCTGATTTTTTTCGCGCCGCTCTTCAGGGCAAAGAGAATCCAGCCACTCGACCCGCGCCTGTTCCATATAGCGGAAATACAGCGTGTTATTGATGTGACTCATCGCATCCTGATCGCCCCAGCGCAGCGACATTTCAAGGCGATAGACTCGTTTACGTTCAGGCATTACAGCAGAAGTCATAACACGCATTCAGCGAATTAAACAAAGGGTTGATTATAATCGACCGATTGAATTTGCCCCGTATTGAAAGGAATCACATGCAGCGCGAAGCGATGGAATTTGACGTATTGATCGTAGGAGGCGGCCCCGCAGGGCTCTCGGCTGCGATACGTATGAAACAGATCAACCCGGAAATCAGCGTTTGCCTGATTGAGAAAGGCGCTGAAATCGGTGCGCATATTCTCTCGGGTGCCGTGATGGATCCGCGCGCGCTCAACGAATTGATACCCGACTGGCAAGAGAAGAATGCGCCGTTAGACACCCCTGTCAGCCGTGATCGGTTTACGTTTCTCACGGCCAGGAACAACATTGACGTGCCCAATTTCCTGCTGCCGGCCTGCTTTCAGAATCACGGCAACTACATCATTAGCCTGGGGCTGGTATGTCGCTGGCTGGCCACGCAGGCGGAAGCCTTGGGCGTTGATCTCTTCCCCGGCTTTGCCGGTGCTGAAGTCCTGTACGACGAACAAGGCGCCGTGCGTGGCGTAGCAACGGGCGATATGGGCGTCAAGCACACCGGAGAACATGGCCCCGCCTACCAGCCAGGCATGGAGCTGCTCGCCAAATACACGCTGTTCGCCGAAGGGTGTCGCGGGCATCTGGGCAAGGAAATTGAGGCCAGGTTCAACTTGCGCGAAAAATCCGACCCGCAGACTTATGCATTGGGCATCAAGGAATTATGGGAAGTACCCGCCAGCCAGCACGAAAAGGGCCTGGTCATGCACACCGCTGGCTGGCCGCTTGCACGGGACACCTACGGCGGCGGTTTTATCTATCACTTGGCAGATAACCAAATCGCCATTGGCTTGGTGGTCGGCCTGGGTTACAGCAATCCTTTCCTCGCACCGTTCGAGGAAATGCAGCGCATGAAAAACCACCCGCATATTGCTGCGATGTTAACGGGTGGCAAGCGCATCGCCTATGGCGCGCGCGCGCTGGCAGCAGGCGGCCTGCAATCCATGCCACGGCTGGACTTCGCGGGCGGCGCGCTGATTGGCGACGATGCAGGTCTGCTGGTTGCCTCGCGCATCAAGGGCAGCCATGCTGCAATCAAGAGCGGCATGCTGGCTGCCGAAGCCGCTGCGGCCGCGCTCGCTGCTCGCCGCGCGCACGATGAACTCACCGCTTATCCTGAAGCTCTTCGCGCTTCCTGGTTGCATGACGAGCTGCACACGGCGCGCAACTTCAAGCCATGGATGGCCAAGGGGCTTGTTACCGGCTCACTGATGTTCGGCATTGATCAAGTATTGCTGCGCGGCAAGGCCCCATGGACGCTGCACAACACAAGCGATCACACCAAACTTAAACTCGCCGCTGAATGCACCCCGATCGATTACCCCAAGCCCGATGGCGTGCTGACGTTCGACCGGCTCTCGTCGGTTTTTCTCTCCAACACGAATCACGAAGAAGACCAGCCCTGCCATCTGCAATTGAAGAATGCCGATGTGCCGATTAATATCAATCTGGCACTCTACGATGCGCCCGAGCAGCGCTACTGCCCCGCCGGGGTATATGAGATTGTGCGCGATGCCAGCGGAGCCAACCCGCACTTGCAGATCAATGCGCAAAACTGCGTGCATTGCAAAACCTGCGACATCAAAGACCCGACGCAGAACATCCGCTGGGTTGCTCCGCAGGGTGGCGAGGGGCCGATTTACCAGCAGATGTAGCCACATACGCCCCTACCCTATAAAAAACCCCGCCGAAGCGGGGTTTTTTATA
>JAUSQB010000265.1 GCA_030652715.1 Rugosibacter sp. | reverse complement strand
AACCGCTACGTCGGCATGAAATCGCGTGGTTGCTATGAAACCCCGGGCGGCACGATTTTGCTACGCGCCCACCGCGCCATTGAATCGATCACCCTGGACCGTGAAGTCGCGCACCTCAAGGACGATCTCATGCCGCGCTATGCCAGCCTGATTTACAACGGCTACTGGTGGAGCCCGGAGCGTCTCGCACTGCAAACCCTGATCGACCATACGCAGCAGACCGTCAATGGCTGGGTGCGCCTCAAGCTCTACAAGGGCAATGTCAGTGTGGTTGGGCGCGACTCAAAACATGATTCGTTATTTGACTCAACCATCGCCACGTTCGAGGATGATGCCGGTGCCTACAACCAGAAAGATGCGCACGGTTTTATTCGCTTGAATGCCTTGCGGCTGCGTATTGGCGCCAATCGTGCCAATAGAAAGAGCTAGACCTTTATAAATTATTAATCGGCAATGTTGGGTATTTCCGAGGAGCAATTAACTCAATTCGGCATGACATTCGGTATTGCCGGGTTCATGCTGTTCATGCTGTTCATCATTGGCGAACTGGCATGGAAATCAAAAGCCGGCAAGACAGGAACCTTCATCCTGTTCTTTGTCCTGGCTTTTGGCATGATCGGGTTCGTTGCCAAAATCATCATTCAGAAATTATGGGGGATTTAATATGTCGCAGTTCGAGCACGTTACCGTATCTAAAAAAGCCAACGTCTATTTCGATGGCAAGTGTGTAAGCCACAGCATTCAGTTCGCGGATGGCACCAAAAAAAGTGTGGGTGTGATTTTGCCAGCGAGCCTGACTTTTAACACCGGCGCGCCTGAAATCATGGAAACGGTTGTCGGCAGTTGCCGCTACCGCATCCAAGGGGAAGACTGGAAAATCTGCCACACGGGCGAGCAATTCAATGTGCCCGGCAACTCGCAATTCGACATTGAAGTAACGGGTGAACCCTATCACTACGTATGCCACTTCGCTTGATTCAGGAGTCCCTACTTAGGAGTCTGCGCCATGCCCTCATTTGATATTTCATCCGAAGCTGATCTGGTCGCCCTGAAAAATGCGGTCGACGTGGCCGGCCGCCATATTGGCAACCGCTACGACTTCAAAGGCACCACAGCGCGGGTTGAATTGAACGAGAAAGACAAAACCCTCACCCTTTTTGGGGATTCCGAGTTCCAGATTAGCCAGATCAAGGACATCCTGTTTCCCGAGATGGAAAAAAAGGAACGCGAAAGTACCAAGCGGCTTGAGATAGGCAAGCTCGAGACAATCTCCGGCAACAAGGTCAAGCAGGAATTGAAAATCAAGATCGGCATAGAAACCGAGCTGGCCAAGAAAATCGTCAAGCTGATCAAGGACAGCAAACTCAAAGTGCAAGCCAGCATCCAGGGAGACGCCGTGCGTGTGACCGGTGCCAAGCGCGACTTGCTGCAAGAAACCATCGCCCTAGTTAAAAAATCCATTGACGACTTTCCGTTGCAATACGGCAACTTCAGGGACTGATATTGTCTTAAAGCTGCCGCACAGCATTGCTGAATTCAGTCGATTTTCAAGCCTTTAATCCAGTGGCTATAGAGTCGATCGGCAACCAGCCGCATGCGCGCCATGCGGGTATCCAGCGCTGTGGTCATTTGCTCCGGTGTTTGTACCGAAGCCGACGCGGCAACGCCCTCATCAGCCCAATGCCTGCCCCAAAGCCGAATCATGCTTTCCGTCATTTCGACATGGCACTGCATGCCTAAATGCAGCCCGCGCACGAATGCCTGGTTTTCGCAGTGCGCACTTTGCAAAATGCGTGTTGCCTGCGGCGGCAAGCTAAATGTTTCGCCATGCCAGTGAAATGCCTCAAATGCAGAAAAATCGACAGCCGTATTGGCAGCAGTATCGCCAACCCTGTCGCCCACCCATTCGGCAACTGCCGCGCTGACAAACTCGACTTGTCCCCAGCCGATTTCCTTGACAGGGTTTTTTGTGATCACGCCACCAAACGCTTTACTCATCAACTGCCCGCCAAGGCAGTGGCCGATAACAGGAACGCCTCGGCTATCCGCATCGCGAATCAGCCTTAACGCCGGGGCAATCCACGGCAGATCATCATTGACGCTCATCGGCCCGCCCATGAAACACAGCCCGGAAAAATCGTCAGAAGTCGGCGGTGGCAGGACGCCGGCATCGATCGTAAACAATGTCCATGGCAACGAGTGTCGAAGAAGGAATGTGGCAAAATACCCTGCGCCCTCAGTGGGGCTATGACGGAATACAGCGATCGGTTTCATGTCGGAATCTCTTGTTTTATCCGCTACTGATTCTAGCGGAACCCTGCTCTCTCTTTTGCGCCACCGTTTTCGCGCAGGTGTGGTGGCGCACCCTGTCCGCGAATCCGCTCCTGGCGAGCCTGCAAGTAGCCCGCTGGTACGTGCGGCCGTGTTGGTACCCATCATCTTGCGCGAGACCGGGGCCACCCTGCTACTGACTCAACGCACGGCACATTTACGTGATCACGCAGGACAAATCAGCTTTCCGGGGGGGCGCTGTGAGGCCTCCGACGTATCGCCCGAAGCAACCGCCTTGCGCGAAGCAGCGGAGGAAGTTGGGCTGATCGCCGAGCAAATCGAGATTTTGGGCCGACTGCCTGAATACCATACCGTCACAGGCTTTCTCATCACACCTGTCGTTGCGCTGATAACGCCACCGCTCAACCTCAAGCTGGATGATTTTGAAGTAGCAGACGTCTTTGAACCGCCGCTGGAATTTTTGCTTGATCAGAAAAACCACCAGCGCCATCAGCGCGAATTCCAGGGCATGACGCGTGAATTTTGGGCCATGCCCTGGCAGGATCGCTACATTTGGGGCGCTACCGCAGGTATGCTGGTCAGCCTGCATCGTTTTTTATTTGCCGCCCCCCTTTGACTCATTCTGAACCAAGGCTAACCGTATGACACTCCTCTCTATTCTCGCGGCACTGATTCTGGAAAAGTTCAAACCACTGCCTGTCGAACGACT
>JAUSQB010000263.1 GCA_030652715.1 Rugosibacter sp. | reverse complement strand
CCGCGCGCTGGGCCGCTACAACGGCAGCCTGGGCAAACCCGAGTATCCCAACATGGTACGCGGCGCATGGGAAGGCCGCTGGGGCTGGGGGCCGAGGGTGATGCAGGCTACGCGCTGAAAAGTCGGCGCTGGTGAGGCGGTGCGGAGACGCAAAAACATCATGCTATGCTGATCTTTGTCTTGATTTAAAGTTAATTCAAGCCTTACCCTTTAGTTCATTCCGATAACTCATATGCTTGACGATCACTACGTAGCCAACCCCAACAACGCTCATCTCGATACATCAGAACTCGAAGGGGAACTGAATACGTTTTTTGGAATGCGTAGTGGCCAAGACTTAGAAAACGCAGCGCCTTGGCCAAGCATTCACAACCTTATAGAAACAAAGGTCCCCACAGCTCCCGATGAGCCCCCAGATAATCAATTGATTTGCCGCTATTTGTCGCCAACCAAGTTTCTGTGGTTCTTGTCTCAAAAAGAGATATTTTTCGGCAAAGCTAATGGCTTTGACGATTCCTGTGACTCGATTATTCCCGAAGACTACAACCGATGCGTAAAAATTCTCTTGACGAAAAGGAATGTTATACCTATCGCTTGGGATGAACACGTTCGACTAATGCAGAGTCGTTGGCTTATATCTTGCTGGACTGAAATTACCAACCCGCATGACGATAATCTTCTTTGGCACAGATACGCAGGTGGAAAATACGGCGTTGGTATAACGTTACGATATGGCATGTTGCGAGACCTCTTTAAAAAAGCGCTAGAGGCAGACCGAAATACCGAGGGCTTCTATGCAGGCTACGTTTCCTACGAATATCCGCTTAGAATTGCACCATTCAACAAGCGTCAAATTTTTCGGAATGAAAAAGAAATCCGGTTTGTTTCACGCACAGATATTCTGGCTCACAAGCAAATTGAAATTGCTGATCTCATATCCGAAATCGGACTTCGGATATCACCCGAAGCATCCAGAGATCACTACGATGCGATACGCGACCTATGGTTGCGCTCTGGTGGAGAGGATCGAATACACATAGCGGGGGAGTGAGGGGAAAGATACAAGGTGATAAGCGACCAAGATTGAATTGATTGGCAAAAGTCGGCGCTGGCGATACGGCGCAAGAGAAGTTTTTCAGCACGTCACCGCATCCCCGGCAGCATCCCCTTCATGCCGCGCATCATCTTTTGCATGCCGCCTTTGGAAAACTGCTTCATCATTTTTTGCGTCTGCTCGAACTGATTGAGCAGGCGATTGACTTCCTGCACCGATACACCGGAACCCGTTGCGATGCGACGCTTGCGCGTGGCTTTGATGATTTCCGGTTTGGTACGTTCCGTCGGCGTCATCGAGTTGATGATGCCTTCCAGGCGGTTCATCGATTTATCATTGACTGCGCCGCCGGCTTGTTGCGCGGCCTGGCTTAACTGTGCGGGCAGCTTGTCGAGCAGGCCGGCCATGCCGCCCATTTTTTTCATCTGCCCGATTTGTTCTTTGAAGTCGTTCAGATCAAAGCCCTTGCCGGTTTTCATTTTCTTGGCAAAGGCTTGCGCTTTTTCTTGGTCTACCGTGCGGTGGGCTTCTTCCACCAGGCTCAGAATATCGCCCATGCCGAGAATACGGCTGGCCATGCGTTCGGGATGAAATTCTTCCAAGCCATCGAGCTTTTCACCCACCCCGGCAAACTTGATGGGTTTGCCGGTGACATGGCGCACGGATAGCGCAGCACCGCCGCGTGCGTCGCCGTCCAGCTTGGTCAGGATAATGCCGGTCAGGGGCAGCGTTTCAGAAAATGTTTTGGCAGTGTTCACGGCGTCCTGGCCGAGCATGGCGTCCACGATGAACAGGGTTTCGATGGGTTTGACCTGCGCATGCAAATCGCGAATCTCGGTCATCATCGCGGTATCAATCGCCAGCCGACCGGCGGTATCGACAAAAAGCACATCGTAAAAATGCCGCTTGGCGTAATCGATGGCGGCTGCAGCAATATCGGCTGGCTTCTGATCCGGTGTCGAGGGGAAAAAATCGATACCCGCCTGGGCGGATACGGTTTTTAATTGTTCGATGGCAGCGGGGCGATACACGTCGCAACTGACGGTAAGCACTTTTTTCTTTTGCCGCTCTTTGAGCCATTTGCCCAGCTTGGCCGTCGTCGTCGTTTTACCCGCCCCTTGCAGGCCGGCCATGAGAATAATGGCAGGGGGCTGTGTCGCCAGATTCAGGCCGACACTTGCGCCACCCATGAGCTCGGTGAGTTCGCGCTGAACAACACCTACCAGCGCCTGGCCGGGCGTCAAGGAGCCGATGACTTCCTGGCCGAGCGACTTTTCTTTGACGCGAGCGATGAAGTCCTTGATGACGGGCAAAGCCACATCAGCCTCAAGCAAGGCCATGCGCACTTCCCTGAGCATATCTGTAATGTTGTCTTCGGTCAGGCGAGCCTGGCCACGGAGATTTTTAACGACGCGGCCGAAGCGCTGGGTTAGATTGTCGAGCATGATGGCAATAGAATTAAATGGCTTAGTGTAGACTTCAAGAATGTCTCCAATAGTAATGCATGTGCTGGCTGCTGCGATATATACCGCACTATCTCTCCAATTGTGGCGAACGAGTTGGCGTGGCTCGCTCAACCCGGGTAACCCGCCCGCTCATGGTTCAGCCGGGTTACCCGGGTTGGCTTTGGTCGAGCGGATCAGCTTGCTCGCCGCATTAGCCGCGCATGCAATCAGTATCCGCATAGCGATTTTTGATGGTTCCCAAATACACTTTGGTTTTGCTATCGCATTGTCTGTCATGGTGTGGCTAGCCATCGTATTACTCTGGATTGAAAGTTTTTTCGCACGGCTAAATGGCTTGCTGGCGCTGGGCTTGCCTGCCGCAGCGTTAACCAGCCTGTTACCCGCCCTATTCACCGAACCGCATATTCTGGCCAATGCCAGCTCCCCGGCTCTGCGCTTGCATTTGCTCGCCGCCATGCTGTCTTACAGCCTGTTTACACTGGCTGCGTTGCACGCCTTGCTCATGGCCGCAGCGGAACGCGGGCTGCATCGCGGAAAAATTTCACCCTGGCTCGCTGGTTTGCCTCCCTTGCTGACCATGGAAACCCTATTGTTTCGCTTAATTCATATTGCCTTTGTGCTGCTGACACTCACCTTGGCGTCCGGCATATTTTTTTCCGAGGACCTGTTTGGCAAGGCCTTGAAGTTTGACCATAAAACAGTATTTGCGATTATTTCCTGGCTGATTTTCGCCGCCCTGCTTATTGGCCGCCATCTGCGGGGCTGGCGCGGCAGGGTGGCATTGCGCTGGACACTGGCCGGATTTGTCGCCTTGCTGCTCGCCTATGTGGGCAGCCGCTTTGTGCTTGAGATTATTCTTAACCGCAGCACGTGACTTGAATCGTATCGCCTAAATCGATGGATGAATTGCCCCTTGGCACGCAATTTTTAGGGCTTGCCGCATTGCTGATTGTGTCCGGCTTTTTTTCCATGGCCGAAACCGTGATGATGGCTTCCAACCGCATCCGTCTGCGGCATTTAGCCAAGGAAGGGCATCGTGGCGCACGGCTGGCAATCCAGTTACTGAGCAAAACAGACCAGTTGCTAGGCGTGATTTTGCTTGGCAATACGCTCATTAATTCGCTGGCTGCAATGCTGACCGCAAATATTGCGTTGACCGTCTTTGGTAATGAAAAATGGTCGCTTGAAGCCGGTGCGGTTTTTGTCACTTTCTGCTTGCTGGTGTTTTCTGAAATCACGCCAAAAGTCGCCGGTGCAATGCATTCAGACTGGCTGGCCATTCGCATCAGTTATATCTTGACACCGTTATTGCGCATCGCTTATCCGGTTGTGTGGTTCATCAATCTGTTTGTCCGTCCCTTGTTGCGGTTCCTGCATTTGCAACCCAAGCCAGATGCCGAAGGGCACCATTTGTCCGCTGAAGAGTTGCGTGCTGTAGTGCTTGATTCTGGCCAATTCATCCCATCACAGCACCGCTCTATTCTGCTGAATTTGTTTGAACTGGAACATGTCACTGTAGCCGACATCATGACGCCACGGGGTGAGATCGAAACTATTGATATTGCTGCGCCCATAGATGAAATCATGGCGCAGCTTGCTACGAGCTACCACACACGCGTAATCGTTACCGAGCATGATTCGGCAAATGTCATAGGCGTGCTCCGCCTGCGCCATTTGCTTACTGAAGCCTTTAATGGTGAAATCGATCTGGAAATCTTGCGCGACAGAATGGTTGCACCGTATTTCATTCCAGCAGCGACACCCATCTACACTCAGCTTCAGTTTTTCCGCGAAAACCGCCAGCGCCTCGGACTGGTGGTGGATGAATATGGCGAAATTCAAGGCCTGGTTACCCTGGAAGATATTGTTGAAGCGCTGGTCGGAAAATTTACCACCCGCCAGGCGGATGTAAGTTCGCGTCTGACGTGGGATGAAGCAGGAACCGTGTTGGTAGATGGCGCTATCAGCTTGCGCGAATTAAACCGTCAGCTTGAACTTGATCTTCCCGTTGACGGCCCTCGCACGTTGAATGGATTGATCATTGAGCACTTGCAAGACATCCCTGAAGCGGGGGTTGGCGTCAAAGTCAACGGGGTACCCATGGAGATTATTCAAACTCAGGATCGCAAGGTTAAAATGGTCCGTCTTCACTATCCTGCGCAAGAGTGATACTCTTGGCATGATTTGTCGAGTGCAATGACAAGCAACTAGACTGAGGGCAAGGGGATGGCAACAACGACAGCAGCGCAAAAAAGACTTACTGCAAAAGATGCCACCTTCCTTTGGGAAGGCAAAAATAAAGCTGGCAAGGTTGTCCGCGGCGAAATGAATGCGCCAAGCGCAGCCGTTGCGCAGGTTTCATTGCGCCGTCAAGGCATCCTGGTCAGCATACTCAAACAAAAAAAGATCGGCTCTGGCGGCAAGGTTACCGACAAGGACATTACGTTATTCACCCGCCAGCTTGCTACCATGGTGAAGTCCGGTGTCCCCTTGTTGCAGTCATTCGATATTGTCGGTAAAGGCACCAATAACCCGGCACTCGCCAGGTTATTGATCAACATCAAAACAGATGTTGAAACAGGGGCCAGCCTGGCCACTGCATTTCGTAAATACCCGCTGCATTTCGATGCGTTGTTCTGCAATCTCGTCGCTGCGGGCGAACAAGCAGGCATACTGGACACACTGCTTGACCGGCTAGCCAGCTACAAAGAAAAAATACAGGCGATCAAGTCCAAGCTGAAAAGCGCGATGTTCTACCCCACGTCGATTCTGGTGGTCGCCTTTGTCATCACTGCAGTGATCATGATTTTCGTTGTCCCCGCATTCAAAGGTGTGTTCGCCAGCTTTGGCGGCGATTTGCCAGGCCCTACCCTCGTCGTTATCGCCATTTCAGATGGTTTTGTGGCGAACTGGCATATCATTTTCGGGGCTATCTTTGCCGCCATCTACGCCGTGGTATACGCTTTCAAACGCTCACGCGCCTTCCAAATCGCAGTGGATAAATACGCGCTCAAGCTTCCCGTCTTTGGCGACCTGATTCGCAAAACCTCTATCGCCCGCTGGACCCGTACTTTATCCACCATGTTTGCCGCAGGTGTGCCCCTTGTTGAGGCGCTGGACTCCGTCGGAGGGGCATCGGGCAACTATGTCTATGCCACAGCGACCCAAGAGATTCAAAACGAAGTGACTACCGGCTCCAGCCTGACCATCGCCATGCAAAACTCGAATGTATTCCCCCCCATGGTGACGCAAATGGTTGCTATTGGCGAAGAATCAGGGCAACTCGATTCCATGCTAGGCAAAGTAGCCGACTTTTTCGAGGCCGAGGTTGACGACGCTGTCGATGCCTTGTCCAGTCTGATGGAACCCATCATCATGGTAATTTTGGGTGTGCTTATTGGCGGCCTTGTCGTTGCAATGTATCTGCCCATCTTCAAGCTGGGTTCGGTTGTCGGTTAAGCGCTGTTCATGAGCGCCTTGTGGATTACTGATCCGTCGGTGGCGGTTTTGATCGTCGGCTTGCTGGGCTTGGCAGTGGGCAGCTTTCTTAACGTCGTGATTCACCGTTTGCCCATTATGATGGAACGCGATTGGACCACGCAATGTGCTGATTTGCGTGGCGATGCGCCACCTGTTTTTGAGCCGCTCAGCCTGTCTCATCCGCGCTCGCGCTGCCCAAAATGCAGCCATGCCATCACAGTGACTGAAAATATCCCGCTCTTTAGCTGGCTTTTTCTGCGTGGCCGGTGCAGTACTTGCAAAACACCAATCTCTATTCGTTATCCTTTGGTGGAGCTAACGACAGCAGCATTATTTATCTTTGCTGCCATGCACTTTGGTTTAACCGCTGCGGGTTGGGGTGCAATGATTTTTATCGCAGCACTGATTTCACTCACCTGTATTGACTACGATACGCAGTTGCTACCCGATAACATTACGCTACCGCTGCTCTGGATTGGTTTGCTATTTAATCTGTTTGGCACGTATACCGATCTTAAAAGTGCAGTGATTGGGGCTATAGCAGGCTATTTGTCACTGTGGAGCGTGTATTGGCTATTCAAGCTCGTCACCGGCAAAGAAGGCATGGGATATGGCGACTTTAAATTGCTGGCGGCCCTCGGTGCCTGGCTGGGGTGGCAAATGCTTCCCATAACGATCCTGTTGTCCTCACTGGTAGGTGCCATAGTCGGCATCTCGCTCATTGTGGTGTCAAAACATGACCGCCAAGAACCTATTCCTTTTGGGCCTTATCTTGCCGCAGCAGGGGTTGTAGCCTTGATCTGGGGGAAATCGCTTACCCAGGCTTATCTCGGCATGATGCTGTAAACCCTGCGCATCCCGGATTCCTTGGCCCAGGGGCCTTCGGCTATAATCATTTCCTATTCAGACACACGAGAAAATGCCATGCCGATCTATGCTTATCGTTGTACTCAGTGCAACTTTGAGAAAGAGTTCATGCAGAAAATAAGCGACCCTCTGCTGACACTCTGCCCTCAATGTCACACTGAATCTTTGGTCAAACAACTCACTGCTCCCGGCTTTCAACTCAAGGGAAGCGGCTGGTATGCCACTGATTTCAAAGGAGGTACCTCAGGAAAGCCAGCCGTAACCACCGAAAAAACAACAGAGAAAACGTCCGAAACCAAGGTTGAGGCCCCCGCTGCCTCATCAGCTACACCCGCCAGCACCAAGGCTTGAATGCAAACCCCTACAACGGTCTCTTTGCCTTGAAAAAATATTTTGTTACCGGCTTGCTGATCTGGGTACCCTTGGGAATTACTATCTGGGTGCTGGCACTGACCGTACGCTCGATGGATCAGTCGTTGATGCTGCTACCTGAGGTCATTCAGCCTGAAAACCTGCTGGGCTTCTATCTGCCGGGTCTGGGCGTTATCTTGACGATTGCGGTCATTTTTCTCACGGGGCTGCTTGCCACAAACATCGTCGGGCAACGCCTGGTGCGCTTTTGGGAAGCCATTCTTTCACGCATTCCCATCGTTAAATCAGTCTATTACGCAGTTAAACAAGTAAGCGATACACTATTCTCCGGGAAAGGTGAGGCGTTTCGCAAAGTATTGCTAGTGCGTTACCCCCATCCCGAAGCATGGGCTGTTGCTTTTCAGACAGGCAATCCGGCGCAGAATGTCGCGGCTGTGCTGCCTGAAGAATATGTCGGTGTTTTTATTCCAACAACACCCAGCCCAGTCAATGGATTTTTCTTCTTTGTCAAACGCTGCGATGTCATCGAGCTCGACATGAACGTCGATGATGCCCTGAAATACATTGTCTCCATGGGGGTCGTCGCCCCGCCCATGAGAAACCTGTTCGGGCGCGCCCAAAACCAATAACCGCCCACCAGCTACACTGGGGGAACTCATCTCAGTTCGGAACTTATTATGCGTACTCAATATTGTGGCCAAGTTAATGCTTCTCACATTGACCAGATCGTTACCCTGTGCGGCTGGAACCATCGCCGACGCGACCATGGTGGCGTGATTTTCATCGACTTGCGCGACCGCGAAGGCCTGGCGCAGATTGTTTGCGACCCGGACCGACCAGAGATGTTCGCAGTCGCCGAGGATGTGCGCAACGAATATGTGCTCAAAGTCACAGGACTCGTGCGCCGCCGTCCTGTCGGCACCGAGAATCCCAATCTGCCCACCGGGGAGATTGAAATTCTTTGTCATGACCTGGAAGTGCTCAACACGGCGGTAACCCCGCCCTTCCAGTTGGATGACGACAATCTGTCGGAAAACGTGCGCCTCACGCATCGCGTGATCGACCTGCGCCGCCCACAAATGCAAAAGAACCTGATGCTGCGCTACAAAGTCGCCATGGCCTTCCGCCGCTTCCTCGACGAGCAGGGCTTCATCGACATTGAAACGCCGATGCTGACCAAATCGACGCCCGAAGGCGCACGCGATTACCTGGTGCCATCGCGCGTTCATCCCGGCCAGTTTTTCGCGCTGCCACAATCGCCGCAGTTATTCAAACAGCTGTTGATGGTGGCCGGTTACGACCGCTACTATCAAATCACCAAATGCTTCCGTGACGAAGATTTGCGCGCTGATCGCCAGCCTGAATTCACCCAAGTGGATATCGAAACATCGTTTTTAACCGAGATCCAAATCACCGACTTGATGGAAGAAATGATACGCAGCGTCTTTAAAACCGCGCTGAATATCGATCTGCCCAACCCTTTCCCTCGCATGCCCCATAATGAGGCCATGCATCGCTATGGCTCCGACAAGCCCGATTTACGCGTCACGCTGGAACTGATCGATGTCACCGATGCGGTCGCTGACGTTGGCTTCAAAGTATTCAGCGGTCCGGCAAATTCTGGTGGCCGCGTCGCCGCACTGCGCGTGCCCGGCGGCGGTGTCGGCGAAAAAGCCCTGACGCGCAGCGAGATCGATGCTTACACCGAGTTTGTTAAAATCTACGGTGCCAAAGGCTTGGCCTATATCAAAGTGAATGACGCCAGCAGACTCAATGAGGAAGGTCTGCAATCGCCTATTGTTAAAAACCTGCACGAAAAAGCGCTGGCAGCCATTGTCGAACGTACCGGCGCGCAGTCGGGCGACCTGATTTTCTTCGGCGCCGACAAAACTAAAATCGTCAATGATGCCCTCGGTGCGCTACGCAGCAAGCTGGGCCACGACAAAGGCTATCTCAGCGGAGAAGCCTGGCGACCATTGTGGGTGGTGGATTTTCCGATGTTTGAATATGACGAAGAAAATAAGCGCTGGAATGCCTGCCACCATCCCTTCACCAGCCCGAAAGATGGTCACGAACAACTCATGGCGGCCGACCCCGGCGCGTGCATGGCCAAGGCTTACGATCTGGCCTTGAACGGATGGGAAATGGGCGGCGGTTCAGTGCGTATCCATCGCGCAGAAGTGCAGGAGCAAGTGTTTCAAGCGCTTGGCATCACGCCAGAAGAACAGCAGACCAAATTCGGCTTCCTGCTGGATGCGCTGAAATACGGCGCGCCACCGCATGGCGGCTTGGCGTTTGGCCTGGATCGCATTGTCACCATGATGACCGGTGCCGAATCGATTCGCGATGTGATTGCCTTCCCCAAGACACAGCGCGCGCAGTGCCTGCTCACCGATGCACCATCCGTTGTTGACGAAAAACAATTGCGCGAATTGCATATTCGCCTGCGGCAAAAAATGGAAACCCAGGTTCAGGTTGGCTAACAGCAGGCAGCACACGAGATGCACAAACTGCTTGC
Source organism: Rugosibacter sp. (assembly GCA_030652715.1). GTDB lineage: Bacteria > Pseudomonadota > Gammaproteobacteria > Burkholderiales > Rhodocyclaceae > Rugosibacter. Next base: position 4,601 of record JAUSQB010000263.1, on the reverse strand, counting down.
CCTGTTGTGTGTTGCTTTTTCGCTCTCCGCAAAGGCAGGCGACTTTATCACCGTCGGGCAATTACCGGCCGAGGCGCGCGCAACGCTTGCACTGATTGACCAGAGCGGCCCTTTCCCGTATCCACGGGATGGCATCGTCTTCAATAATTTCGAGAAGCGCCTGCCGGTCGAACCGCGCGCCTATTATCACGAATACACCGTACCGACACCCGGCCGACATGACCGAGGAGCGCGCCGCATCATCAGCGGCGGCACACCGCCTGCCGTGTTCTATTACACTGATGATCACTATCGCAGCTTTCTGAAAATTCAACGATGAGCGTTGCTCACTATCAGACATTGTTTAGTACAGTCGGCCATGCGGGTGTCTATCATTTACCGCACGGAAAGTTGAACGACCTGATCGCAGGTGCCCAATCGGCAGGCTGTCTCGTGCAACGCATTGATTTGCGCAGTACCCGCAACCGAGATGAGTTGCTCGCAGCCATAGGCTACGGTCTTGGTTTTCCTGAATGGTTCGGCTATAACTGGGATGCGCTTAGCGACTGCCTGCTCGATATGGGTTGGCGTCCCGCCGAAGGTTATGTGATCATTCTCGACCATTGCGATGGTATCCATGCCCACGCCGAAAACGATTTCGTCACCCTGGTGCAGGTCTTCCAGCATGTTGCCAGCGAATGGCGCGAACAAGGCATACCGTTCTGGTGCCTGGTCGATATGCAAGCCGATGGCATCGCCTGGCTGCCCGTGATCGCTCAGCCGGAATCCGGAGATGTATCCAGATAATGGTTTTCAAAAAACCGGTTTCAGTGCTCGTGATCATTCATACAGCAGCGCTTGATGTGCTGTTGTTAGAACGCACACAGCGCCGCGGCTTCTGGCAATCAGTAACAGGCAGCCAGGAAGATAATGAGCCACTTAACCTGACAGCCCAGCGTGAAGTGTTTGAGGAAACAGGAATTCAAGCAGCGATTACACAATTTCTTGACTGGCAAACAACCAATCGTTTCGAAATATTCCCCGAGTGGCGCTACCGTTACGGGCCGGGGGTGACGCACAACACCGAGCATGTATTCAGCTTGATGCTCGCCGAAAAATGCCCAATAAAAATCACCCCGGACGAGCATATCGCCTACCAATGGCTGCCGTGGAAAGAAGCCGCAGCGGCCTGCTTTTCGTGGAGCAACCGCGACGCAATTCTTACGCTGGGTGAGACTGCGCGCTAAGCAGCTCATGCAAGCATTGCGGGCAATAGCAAGCAGCGGCAGAACTTTTGGCTAACTTAAGTGGTGGTAATTCCGTACACCAGCAAGTATCGAGCCCCGCAACTACGCCACAGGTGAAGTTTGCCGCGCAACGCGGACACCAAGAGGGACTATCTTGCGGCACCCTTTGAATCCGTGCCTGGACAAGGGCACTTGCTTCGCGGCGTATCACCAGCGCCAGCGCGGTGCGTCCTTTCAGGAACTTTTCTATCGCCATGCCTTGCCCAAACAACGCCGGACAATCCAGGCATCCAGCGATAATTTTCCCGGGCCGGAAAAAATCAACGGCAAGAGCATCGCCATAAATATCAATGGCAGCTTGAAATTACCGTGGCCGTCATTGGTGATGGCATAACCCTGTATCAACTCGCCCAGCGTATGCCATTCGGCTGGCCAATGGACAGCTGCGGTTGCCACAATAGTCAGCACAAAAAGAGATACCGCAAAAAACCGCGTACCCAATCCAATGACCAGGGCCACGCCACCGATCAACTCAAACCAGGTCGCCATGGACCAGCTGATATTCACTGGCATGAGATTAAACGGCGCAGGAAATTTATCCTGAATGTCGGCAAACCAGTTATCCCCATGATATTTTTCCAGACCGGATTCAAAGAACTCCCAGCCCAAGAGTAAACGCAAACCCAAAAAACCCAACCAGTCCCCTGTAGCATTCAGAAAACGCACAATAGCTGCCCATAGCTTTGCCATTTTTTGCTCCCTAAAATAGCACCTGCGGTGCGTAGTTGATCTAACAAATGTGCGCCATGCACAAGCAGTTGTTCCGGCTCAGGATGCTGCAATTCATGGGCAATCTGCAGGCAAGCGTCGCGACCGCTAAGCTCGCCTTCGGCCGCTTGCAGCAAAGCCACCAAACGTGCGCTAACCGGATTCAACGCGACAAATTGCACCGCCTCGTGCACGTCGCGAAACACCAGCAAATGCGTCGCGCCGGGTTTGCGTGGCCGCCACGCGGGGCTGATGCGGTGCACCGGCCAGGCATAGGCGAGATTCATTGCCGCCGCTGCCAGCACCGGCTGCCCATCCAGCAGATTGCCTGTGGGGTGGTGCGCGAGTGGTGTCGCTGTTTCCATCACATCAACCGCCAGCTCGACCCATTCGTAATGAGCTAGCTCTGGCAACCAGGCGGGAAAGCTGATCGGCAGCGAAGGGGATTCAAGCAACCAGTGCAAAAATTCACGCGGAATTTCGCGAAAATACGGCGTGTGACATCGTGCTTCGCGAAAAAAAGCATCGACTAATCGTGACCAGCGCCGCACGCCAAGCAGCGTGTGCGACACAGGGAAACAAGCCAGCAAAAAACCTTCAAGATTGTTACGTACTAGCTCATGGTATACCGCTGAGCAGCGCACTGACACACCCACGGGACTCGGGACGCGGCGCGGGTGACGCAGGTGCCGGGCCAACGCAAATTGAAAATCCTGAAAGGGCGGTAGCGCGTTCATGCGATGGCTCGTTGAATCTTATTCTCACGCATCTCATGGCGCTCTTGTAGTCTCGCAATGTGCGCAACCTCGTGACTGAGCACCGTCAGCTCAGGGAAATTAAAATCACGTTCGAGGCAGGTAGGTATGGCACCACACAGCGCATAGGCTTCTGCGAGCAATTGCCACACCGGGGCAATGACATCCGCACCGTGGGTGTCAATCACCAGTCCATCCGGCTCGACATGGTGACCCGCCACATGGATATAGCAGATACGCTCCAGCGGCAGAGACCGCAGAAACTCTCTGGCATTAAAGCCATGATTCAGGCTATTGACAACAATATTATTCACGTCCAGATGCAGCAAGCAATCCGCCTCATCCATCACAGCGCGGATGAATTCGGCTTCCGTCATTTCCGCACCAGGCGGAATCAGGTAAGTCGAGGCATTTTCAATGCCGATCTGCATGCCCAAAATATCCTGCGCGCGGCGGATGCGGCCTGCGACCCAGTGCACGGCATCTTCTGTGAGCGGAATCGGCAACAGATCGTACAAATGACCATCATCGGCACACCAGGATAAGTGCTCGGTATACAACGTGATGCCTTGCTGCCGCATGAAACTGCGGATGCGATGAAGCAAGACCGTATCCAGCGCCGAAGGGCCGCCCAGATCAAGCGACAATCCATGACAAACAAAGGGGTAGCGCTCGGTAAAAGCGCGTAAATCCTGGGCTGAGCTACCGCCCATGCCAGCCCAGTTTTCAGGGGCCAGTTCAAAAAAACTCACAGGGCTTGGCACCCCGGCTTTCAGCGCGGGAACAAGTTCCCGCCTGAAGCCGAGGCCCGCACCTGAAATCACAGCGGATTTCATGGCTGCAAACTTGCTTATTACTTTGCTTCTTCAGTTTTGGGCGTTTCCGTGGTTTCTTCCATTTTTTTACCAGCACCACAGCTACCATCTTTTTTCTTGTCGGCGCCACATTTACCGTCGGACACCTTCTTCATATCCGCACCACACTTGCCTTCACCACATTTGCCGTCTTTCATTTTCATTTTGGCACCGCACTTGCCATCTTTCATTTTGTCGCCGCATGAACCATCCATTTTCTTGTTGGCATCAGCAGCTGCGAGCTGGTAACCGCTATCGAGCTTTTGCATGGCAAACGGGTTACTGCCAGCAAAAGCAGCTGCGCTGAGAACGGTCGTTGCAAAAGCGGCTCCAACAGCTAAAGTCAGGGAATTCATCTTTTTCATCATATTGCTCCTTAAGGTTGTCAATGATTAACGCGGAGTTGAATCAACATCGTGATGCTCTCGCCAGGCCCGTGTGGCAGTGTGCAGAAAGGCAAAATGCTTTTGCGTCGCGCGACAGCCACGGCAGAATAACAGATGAAAGCACAGACCAAAATGCTCGCCGAATGACAGCGGGCGATCCAGTCTCTGCGACATCAATTCTGTTTCTTCACGACACGAACGCATTTAACTTTCTCCAAACCAGCGTCGGGACAAGCAATCGCGCAACCCCAAACGCGCCCGGTGCAAGAGCACCCAGCAATTCGACGTAGATAATCCGAGTTCCTTACAAATTTCTTCCGTTTCCATGCCCAGCAATTCACGCATGCCAAAAACGCGTGCGGGTTTTTCAGGCAGTCCGCTGATACAAACCTCGAATACTTCCCAGAACCGCTTCTGCTCCAGCGAAGCCTGCGGGTCGGCCCATGGCGTGGGATGCGAAGCCCAATGACCACGCTCATCGAATTGCACTTCCAACGCGTCGTCAAATCCCTGTTCTTGCTCAACATCCACATCCGCTTGCGGCAGGCGGCTGCGGCGACGGAATTCGTCGATGATCTTGTTCTTAAAAATAGCAAAGATCCATGTCGATAC
>JAUSQB010000260.1 GCA_030652715.1 Rugosibacter sp. | reverse complement strand
ATATCGAGTTCCCCAACGACTTGCTGCGTGAGCTCGATCGCATGGAGTTTCATGTGTATGAAACGCGGCAAACGGTGCGAGCGGCGCAACGGCCAATTGTCATCATCACCTCGAACAACGAAAAAGAACTGCCCGATGCTTTTCTGCGACGTTGCTTCTTTCACTACATCAAGTTTCCCGACAAGGAAACCATGCAGAAAATTGTTGATGTGCATTTTCCCGACATCAAAAACGCCTTGCTCAAGGAAGCACTGGAAGTCTTTTTTCAACTGCGCGATGTGCCGGGGCTGAAGAAAAAACCATCCACGTCCGAACTCATCGACTGGTTGAAACTCCTGCTCGCAGAGGATATTCCGCCCGAGGCGCTGCACTCGAAAGACCAAAAGGTTGTTGTGCCGCCGCTGGCTGGCGCGCTCTTGAAAAACGAACAGGACGTGCATCTGTTTGAACGCCTGGTCAGAATGGCACAACAGAATCGCTAGCGCCTGCCCGCCATGTTGATCGATTTTTTTCAGCACCTCAAGCTGCGTAAACTTCCCGTGTCAACGCGGGAGTTTCTCACCTTGCTGGAAGCCCTGCAAAGTGGCCTGGCCAACCATTCGATTGACGATTTTTATATTCTTTCTCGCACCTGCCTGGTTAAGGACGAAACCCAGTACGATAAATTTGATCGCGCCTTTAGCGAGTATTTCAAAGGCGTTGAAAACATTCCGGGCTTAGGCGTAGAAATCCCCGAAGAATGGCTCAAAGCCATGAGCCTGAAACACCTATCGCCAGAAGACAAAGCCAAGCTTGAAAAGCTCGGCTGGGACAAGCTGATGGAAGAATTCAAGAAGCGCCTGGAAGAACAAAAGGGTCGCCACGAAGGCGGCAATAAATGGATAGGCACAGGTGGCACCAGCCCTTACGGCAACAATGGCATACACCCCGAGGGCATACGCATCGGGGGTAAATCAGCGGGCAACCGCACGGCAATTAAAGTGTGGGAAACGCGTGAGTTTCGCAATCTGGATGACACGGTTGAGCTGGGCACGCGCAACATCAAAATCGCGCTGCGTCGCTTGAGGCGCTTCGCCCGCGAAGGCGCAGCCGAAGAACTTGATCTGGACAACACCATTATCGGCACGGCGCGCAATGCGGGTTGGCTGGATATCAAGATGCGGCCGGAACGCCACAACAAGGTGAAGGTATTGCTGTTCCTTGATGTGGGCGGCTCGATGGACGATCACATTAAAGTCTGCGAAGAACTTTTTTCTGCGGCAAAAAATGAATTCAAGCATCTGGAATACTTTTACTTTCACAACTGCATCTACGATTTTGTCTGGCGTGATAACCATAGACGCAAAAGTGAACGCTTTGCCCTGCACGACTTGATGCACAAGTACGGCCCTGACTATAAGGTCGTGGTCGTGGGTGACGCGACCATGAGCCCGTATGA
>JAUSQB010000258.1 GCA_030652715.1 Rugosibacter sp. | reverse complement strand
TGCGCCAGGCAAGCTGCGTATCGGTTCGGCGACGATTTCGGATACTCATGAATATGACATATTAACCGTTGCCGAGGTGATACAGAAGTCCTCGAATGTGGGCACAGCGAAAATTGCACTGTCGATGCAGCCACATGACATGTGGGCGATGTTTGATGCAGCGGGCTTCGGCGCGCCGCTGAAGCTGGGTTTTCCCGGCGAAGTGGGGGGGCGTTTGCGGCCGGTGAAAACATGGCGGCCTATCGAGCAGGCCACCATGTCGTATGGCCATGGCATTTCAGTAACGCTGATGCAAATGGCGCATGCTTATCTGGCGTTTGCCCGTGACGGCGATTTGCCTCCACTGTCGCTGATGAAACGGGAGGTGCCGCCGGTTGCGGGTCGGCACCTGTTTTCATCAAAAACGGCGCGCGAGGTGCGCAGCATGCTGGAGATGGTGATGCAGCCTGGTGGCACGGCGTTCAAGGCGCATATTCCCGGCTATCGCACAGCGGGTAAAACCGGCACGGCACGCAAGGTGGAGAACGGGGCATATACCAAAAAATATGTCGCTTCGTTTGTCGGTTTTGCACCGGTATCGCAGCCGCGACTGGTGATTGCAGTCATGGTGGATGAGCCTTCGAATGGCAAGTATTACGGCGGCGAAGTGGCGGCGCCGGTATTTTCGCAAGTCATGGAGGGCAGTTTGCGCACGCTGGGTGTGGCGTCCGATGCGCCGCTTGCGCCCTTGCCGCAGGATGTCGAAAAAGTGCCGGAGGAAATGTGAGCGACAGCGCCAATAATCATGCCATGGAAATTCTGCGTCGCTTGGCAGCGCAAGGCGTGACTGCCCGGCGACTGGCGAATGATTCGCGCACCGTGCAGCCAGGCGATGTGTTTCTTGCTTATCCGGGCCACCATGCGGATGGTCGCGCATTTATGCAGGATGCCGTCGCGCGCGGGGCGGCGGCGTTGATTTGTGAGCGCAGCGAAAAAGTCGGTGATGGTGAGACGCCGCGTAGCAAGTCTCTTTGGGGGGCGCCACCGGCAGAAAAATCCTGGGGCGTGCCCTGTATTGAGGTGAAGGATTTGGCAACGCAGGCCGGTGAATTGGCCCATCTGGTGTATGGCCGTCCTTCAGAAAAGCTGTGGCTGGCTGGCGTGACCGGCACCAATGGCAAGACTTCCGTTTCGCAATGGTTAATGCAGGCAATGACCCAGCTTGGCCAGCGGTGTGCGGTGATTGGCACGCTGGGTAATGGGTTCCCTGGCGCATTGCACGCCACAGGCTTTACCACGCCGGATGCGTTGGCAGTGCACGCAGCACTCAGCGACTTTGTGCGCGAGGGTGCTACAGCGTGTTCGATGGAAGTGTCCTCCATCGGTTTGGCCGAAGGCCGCGTAGAAGGGGTGCGGTTTGATGTGGCGATATTTACCAACTTGACGCGCGATCATCTGGATTATCACGGCACCATGGCGGCTTATGGAGAGGCTAAAGCACAGTTGTTTGCTACGCCGGGACTCACCGCTGCGGTACTGAATCTGGATGACCCTTTTGCGCTGTCACTGGCTGACATCGTGAATGCTGAAGTGCGCACGATAGGCTACACCCTGGAGCCGTCTCCCGCAGGTGCAGAAAAAGTGAATGATGTGCTGATTGCTGAACAGTTGCGCATGACAGCCACTGATCTGCGCTTCATATTGCAAGGACAAGCCTTTGTAGCCCCGGTGGTGGGGAGGTTCAATGCCTCGAACCTCATGGCGGTGATTGCGGCACTCATCGCAAGGGGCGAGCGGCTGGCGGATATTGCTGAAGCGGTACTGCATCTGCAAGCCCCGGCCGGTCGCATGCAGCCTGTGGGAGAGGAAGATGAGCCGCTGGTTATCGTGGATTATGCCCACTCGCCGGACGCGCTGGAAAAGGTGCTGACTGTGTTGCGCGAGTTGGCCGCTACGCGTGGCGGCAAGCTGGTATGTGTGTTTGGTTGCGGTGGCGAGCGTGATGCGGGCAAGCGGCCTGAAATGGGTGCGGTAGCAGAACGTCTGGCCGATAGGGTGGTAGTGACCAGCGATAACCCGCGCCATGAAAATGCCGAGGCGATTATCAAGGACATTTTGGTCGGCATGAAGCAGCCGCAAAGAGTAGCGTGCGAGGTGCAGCGCGGACTGGCCATCACGTCCGCTGTCAGGCAGGCGAATGCGAACGACGTCATTTTGCTGGCGGGCAAGGGGCATGAGCCCTACCAGGAAATTGCCGGTGTGCGCCATTCTTTTGATGATGCGACCGCAGCAAAGTCGGCGCTGGCGATAC
>JAUSQB010000257.1 GCA_030652715.1 Rugosibacter sp. | reverse complement strand
CGCTCTCCCAGCTGAGCTATACCCCCACAAGAGAGCGCGGATTATAGGGGCACAAGCAGGTCATGTAAAGCGTTCGATAAAAATTTATCCAACTTGAACTGATTCGTTACAGCAGCTTGCCGGGATTCATCAAACCTTGTGGATCCAATGCCATTTTGACTGCGCGCATAAGATCCATTTCAATCAGACTTTTGTATTGCAAAACCTCATCGCGTTTTAACTGCCCCAAGCCGTGTTCCGCTGAAATAGAGCCACCTAACTCGCAGACCAAATGATACACGATCCGGTTTATCGCCGGGGTCTGCGCAATGAAATCTTCATTGGATTGCGCATCCACTTTAGAGAGGTTGTAATGCAGATTTCCATCACCCACATGCCCAAAGCATACAATGCGCACATCCGGTGAAACGGCTTTTAATGCCTCGCCTGCACGTTGAATAAACGCATCAATGTGCGAGACAGGCAAAGCAATATCATGCTTGATGGAAACGCCTTCGATCTTCTGCGCTTCAGAAATATTTTCACGTAGTGCCCATAGCGCCTGGCTTTGCGCTTCACTCTTCGCTAACACCGCATCGATAACCTGCCCGCTGTCAACGCCTTCTTGCAAGGCCTGTTCAAGCCTGTTGTGCAAATTTTCATGTGCACCAGACAACTCAATCAGCACATACCAATCATGTTTAGCTTGCAATGGTGCACGCGCCTTCTCCATATGCTGCAACACCAGTTCAAGAGATGTTCGATCAACCATCTCAAACGCCGTCACATTGTCGCCGACAACAGCACGTAAATCTCCCAGCAACCGCACGGCCGCCAAGGGGTTGGCAACAGCTACCCAAGCCGTCGCCATTTCCCGTGGCCGTGGAAAGAGTTTTAGTGTGGCCGCAGTGATCAGGCCCAAGGTGCCTTCAGCACCAATGAACAAGTGCTTGAGATCGTAGCCGGCATTGTCTTTACGCAGGGCACGCAATCCATGCCAGATACGGCCATCTGCCAGCACCACTTCCAGCCCCAGGGTCAGCTCTCGCGCATTGCCATAACGCAGTACCTGCACGCCACCGGCGTTGGTAGACAGATTGCCGCCGATTGTGGCACTGCCTTCAGCCGCCAGGGACAAAGGGAACAAGCGATCAACCGAGGCAGCAGCATCCTGCACAGCCTGCAAAGTGCACCCTGCCTCCACGGTGATTGCGTTGTTGTCGGCATCGACAGAGCGAATACGATTTAGCCGCCGCAAACTGATCAGCACCTCGCCACCGATGGGCGTGGCGCCGCCACATAAACCGGTGTTGCCTCCTTGTGGCACCACAGGTACACCCGCTGCAGCGCATGCGCTCACCACGGCAGCTACAGCCTCTGTGGTGCTTGGCAGTACAACGCACAATGGCCGCCCTGTGTAACGACCTCGCCAGTCGGTGCAAAAGGGGGCGAGCGCGGCGGCTTCAGTTATAACAAAGTCGGCGCTGGCGATAC
>JAUSQB010000254.1 GCA_030652715.1 Rugosibacter sp. | reverse complement strand
AGTCGGGGCTGGCGATTCGGCGGCGCTGGTCTTGAATCTTGTCGCCATACAGCGTCTGCCCGGCCAGCACAATTTTCAGGGCGTTGTTGTCGGGCGGATTGTGGCTGCCGGTAACTGAAACGCAACTACTGGTGCCCAATTCATGCGCGGCAAAATAACTCACAGGCGTCGGCACGCAGCCGATGTCGATGACATCGACGCCCGCCTGGATGATGCCGTCGGCCAGCGCCGCTGACAGCGCAGGACCCGAGAGTCGGCCATCCCGTCCGACAGCAATGGCCGCGATGCCATGGTCGCTGGCTTCGCTACCCAGCGCTTGGCCGATCAGGCGCACGGCTTCCACCGTCAGCGTTTTATCGACGATGCCGCGAATGTCATAAGCTTTGAAAATTTCGGAGGCAGGGTTTTTCATCTTGAATAAATAAAGCGCACAGGGAAAGCCAAATTATGGCACGCGCAGGTTACATGCAGTGTGACGATCAAAATAAGTCAGCAGGCGCTGCGGCAGCCACGCCATGTTGCCTGGCCACGCCCCCTGCACAAACCCTGCGTGGCCGCCTTGTGCAAGAAAATCCGGAGTTACCTCTTGGGGCAAGTCGCTCGCGGCAGGCAGGGCACTGAACGGTAAAAACGGATCATCCTGAGCGTGCAGCAGCAGCGTGGGCGTATTGATCCTATGCAACAATGGCCCGGCGCTTGCGCGGGCGTAATAGTCTGCGGCACCCCGAAACCCATGCAGCGGCGCGGTGACCGCTTCGTCAAATTCACGCAGCGTGCGGCTGCGCTTGATGGCAGCAACATCCATCAGGCCCGGAAATCGCATCGCTTTTTCAAGCGCTTTGGGTACCAGGCTGCGCAAAAAATAACGGGCATAACCCCGCTTGAGTCCCCGCGCAAGCTCGCTTTCCGCCGCCGCTAAATCCACCGGTGCGCTTACTGTGGCCGCTGCGTCAAGCAGAAAAGTTGCTTCGTCGCTCTGTGCATTTTCCGCCAGCCATTTGAGCAAGGCATTGCCGCCAAGCGAGATACCGGCCGCAAAGAGTGCGGGCCAATACAATGCGTGTATCCGCCGCAAAATCCAGTCAATCTCTGCAGCATCCCCCGAGTGATACGCGCGCGGCAAGCGGTTAGGCTCGCCAGAGCAGCCACGAAAATGCACCACGACCCCATGCCAGCCACGCGCGTGAATCGCGCGCATCAGGCTGCGTGCGTAAGGGCTGCGTGAGCTGCCCTCCAGCCCATGAAACAACACGACACAGGGCTGATCGGGCGCACCGTCCACCCAGTCCAGATCGATAAAATCGCCATCCGGCGTATCCCAGCGTTGTCGGCGATAGGGTGGCAGCGGGCCTTTGATGAGCAAGGGCCAGATGGTTTGCCGATGCGCGCCCCATAACCAGCGCGAGGCTTGAAAACGAAGTGGGCTGGTGGTGGGTTCAGGTGGATTCATCAACCGGGCTTTCTAAAGGTTCCTGTTAACCCCGCCGCAGAAAAACTCAGTGCAACACTTTCGGTATCTCGTACTGGCTGTCCGGCGGTGCGGGCGAGGCATGATGCCCCACCATGCGCCAGCCCAAGGCACCACGGGTATAGATATTGGTCGCCGCAACCGGCGCGGCAATGCTCTCGTCCCCCGCATGGCTGAAATGTTCCAGCACATGGGTAATGACTGCGAAGGGCGTGACAAAAGCCACTTTCTGCGCCACCCGCAAACTTAACCGGCCACTGTGCGAAAAAATGCGCTGCCAGGCTTCGCGCACGGGGCCATAGCCTATGAGTACAGGCCCCCCGGGGTGAATGCAGACGATCTCTTCATCGTCAGACCAGACGCGCATCATGGCTTGCAGGTCACCCGTTTCCAGCGCTGCATAAAAAGCACTTTCAGCATCTTGCGGCGTAACAAAGATCGTGTTGTCGGGGGGGCTCATAAAGAGGTACAGGTAGATACCTACACGGGCAGATATTTAATAACATCGTCAGGCTTGAGCCCATTCAGGCAATCCAGATGCCCGAGCGGACATTCTCGCTTAAAGCAAGGGCTGCAAGGCAAGTCTTTGCGCACAATCTGTGCCACAGACGACAGCGGCGGCGTATACAGCGGCGAAGAGGAACCATACAGGGCAACCAGCGGACGATCCAGGGCTGCGGCCACATGCATCAGGCCAGAATCATTAGTCACCACGGCACGTGCCGTGGCGATCAGATCAATCGCCTGGTCGAGCGACGTTTTGCCGCAAAGATTAACCGCCGCGCCATCGGACGCCTGGACAATTTGCTCGCCGATAGCAATATCTTTATTTGAGCCCAACAGCCAGACCGGTGTATCGGGGGAAACAATGCGCCGCGCCAACATGGCGAAATGCCAGGCGGGCCAACGCTTGGCAGGGCCGTATTCAGCTCCCGGACAAAAAATCACCGGCGCACCTTGTTCAGGCAACGCCAGCGCACGACGCGCAGCCGATTGCTGCGCGGGGGAAGAGCGTAGCGCAGGGCGCGGCAGCACCTCTGGCAATGGGCCAGCCAGGGCCGCATAGCGTTGCACTAACCGGGGATGCAATGCTTTATCCAACGTGTGCCGCTCGGTGAGCAAGCCATAGCGCGCCTCGCCGTGATAGCCGATGCGCTGTGGAATGCGCGCGAAGAAGGGAACCAGCGCAGACTTCCATGAATTGGGTAACACATACGCGTGAGAAAAGTCAGCGCTGATGAGACGGCGGCCCAGCGCATGGCGCGCCAAAAAATTAAATTCGCCATGTGCAAACGGACTGGTAATCGTGGCATCCACTTCGGCCATGCGCGCTAGCAACGGCGCAGACCAGGCCGGTGCCAACACCTCGATGCGCGCTGTGAGATGCGTCCGTTTAAGTATTGTCAGCAGCGACTGCGACAATACGGTGTCGCCTATCCAGGAGGGCGCAACAACGAGAATTTTCACGCGCAATAAGCCATCAGTGATGGCCGGTTGGCCGCGCACCGGTAAAGCGATACAGCGTGCCGCAATAAGGGCAGGCCACTTCACCCGATGGGGCTTTGAGCACATCCAAGTAAACCCGTGGATGCCGCGCCCACAGCGGCGAGCCGGGGCGCGGACAGGCCAGCGGCAAATCCGCTGCGGTGATAGTGACTTCGCGCTGACTGTCGTTCGTGTTGTCAGGAGCACTCATGGCACAAACCTCAAACCGGCGTGAGCCAATCGGCGTGCGCGGGTACACGGCCATTGACTACGTCGAAAAACAGATTTTGCAAACGCGCTGTCACCGGACCACGCGCGCCCGCGCCTATCGTGCGGTTATCCAGCTCGCGAATTGGCGTGACTTCAGCGGCAGTGCCGGTAAAAAACGCCTCATCGGCAATGTAAATATCATCACGCGTCAAGCGTTTGGCAACCACTTGGTAGCCCAGTTCATTGGCCAAGGCAATCACCGAACCCCGCGTGATGCCAATCAGCGCGGAAGCAATTTCCGGCTCATAGATCACGCCATTCTTGACGATGAAAAGATTCTCCCCGGCGCCTTCGGCAACAAAACCATCCACGTCCAGCAGCAAGGCTTCATCGTAACCATCTTCGGTCGCTTCCATGTTGGCCAAAATGGAATTGGCATAAGTTCCGGAAAATTTCGCCCGCGACATATTCACATTCACGTGATGCCGCGCATAGCTTGAGGTTTTGACACGGATGCCTTTTTCCAGGCCGTCTTCACCCAGATATGCACCCCAAGGCCAGGCGGCAATAGCCACATGGGTTTGCGCACCACGCGGCGAGACGCCCATTTTTTCCGAGCCATAAAACGCAATCGGGCGGATGTAGCAGGATTCCAGCTTATTGGCGCGCACGACTTCTTTTTGTGCCTCCATCAGCGTCGCTTTATCCCACGGCATGGGCATGCGATAGATGTGTGCCGAGCTAAACAAGCGATCCGTGTGCTCTTGCAAACGGAAAATGGCTGTGCCAGAAACGGTTTTGTACGCACGCACGCCTTCAAACACCGCAAGGCCATAATGCAGTGAATGGGTCAAAACGTGGGTGTTGGCTTCACGCCAGGGGACGAGTTTTCCGTCGTACCAGATGAAGCCGTCGCGGTCAGCCATGGACATGGGGGAATCTCCAGCAATCGGTTAGTTGAAGCAATGATTTTAGCAGGGGCGCTAAAATACGCCTATTAATAATCATCACCATCGCACGATGAATTGTCCCTGGAAGCCAAACGTGACTGTTGCCGCACTCATAGAACGTGCCGGGCAATTTTTGATGGTCGAAGAAGAAACGGCTGATGGCCTGCGTTTTAACCAGCCGGCCGGTCATCTTGATGAAGGTGAATCGCTCGTTGCCGCCTGCGCGCGCGAAACGCTGGAAGAAACCGCCTGGGGCTTTACGCCCACCGCACTGATCGGTATTTATCAGTGGCCCCGCCCGCAACGAGACATCACTTATCTGCGCTTTGCCTTTGCCGGTG
>JAUSQB010000253.1 GCA_030652715.1 Rugosibacter sp. | reverse complement strand
ATATCGTAACCATAGCTTGACGTGCCGTAGGAAACGATCTTCTGCCCATCGACCTCGCGCACCATGTTGGGCTCGAAGGGCTCGATCATGCCATGCTGCTCGGCCATGCGGCGTATCCTCTTGTCAGGTTTGATGCTCATGATTCATCCGGGAAAAGGTAGGAAACAAAGGCGCGCAGTATAAGGCTTTAAGCCGCTGTCAACTCAGCAGAAAGGCAAGCGCTTCAATGCCAGGTTGAGGCGCATCACGCGAGATGGCCACAATATCCACACCACCGACATGATGACGTAACGTGGCGATGGTATCGGCGAGGCTCACTGGCGAACCGGGTGATTCATTGACCACAATCGCCGTCACGCCAGCGCCGACTTTTCGCAGCGACTCCAGTGCCGTCAACGTGTGACTCAGACTCCCCAGATAACTGCCTGCCACCAGCACGCACGGCAAGCCGCTGGCCGCAACCCAGTCGCGCACGGTATGTGTTTCATTCAGCGGCACCATGACGCCGCCGACGCCTTCGATCAATACGGGGAAAATGGCATGCCCGGCAGTATTCACCGGGATGGAACGAGTACGCTCTGCAAAACAACGGCGCGTAAAACTCACCAGCGCGTCAAAATCGATATGCCGTCCCTCGCGCGCCGCCGCCATATCGGGCGACAACGGCGCGCTAAAGCGCCAAGGTGCAATATCGTCCAGCGCCGCTGCATCAATTTCCCGCCCCAAGGCGGCAAGTAACTGACCGGCATCGCTTGTTTCTGCGGTTGCCATGTCAAAACCCGACAACACGGGTTTAAAAGCCTGTGGTACGCATCCTTCAGCGCGCCAATGGCGCAGCAAGGCGCAACTCAGCCAAGTCTTGCCGATGTCGGTTCCGGTGCCGGTGATGAAATACGCGCTCATGTTGATATTTCTGGTGCTTCCTATCGTAATTCCCGATTCTGACTAGAGTTGGTGTCCAACGCTACGCCTCTTCCTGCACCCAGCATCCTGATTCACGTTGATGGCGGATGGCAAGAATCAGGACGACATCGTGTCTTCTTCAACATTACTTCTTCAACATTATAAAGGGCCACGTAATCCGTCCATCCGCGAAATATCACCAGTTTTCATAATCGATCCTCCACAGGACGGCCGATCAGCAGATGCAAATCAGCAATGTAACGGCTTCCGTCGGCTTGCCGGATCCTGCCGATAGAACAACACCAGTTGCGCATAGACCGCCGGGAATTGCTGGCGCAGCTTGTGCGGATGGGTGAAAAAGTATTCACTCGCTACGGCGAAGAACTCTGCCGGAGCGGTTGCGCCATAAGCATTGATACCAGGATGATGCTGGTGCGCCACTTGCTGCTGCAAGTGAGCAAAAGCCTCACTGAATGCCGTTGTCCAGTGTTCTCTCACCATGCCGACGTACAAAGGCGGCATACCATTGGCGCTGCCGTTGAGCATATCCAGCTTGTGGGCAAACTCATGCGCCACCACATTGTGCCCGGGATGGGTTGCCGTCAGGTCAGCGGCGACATCATCCCAGGAGAGGATCACCGGCCCCCGCGACCAGGACTCGCCACTCAATATCTGTTCTTGATGCGAGACCAGCCCTATGGCATCCGCAGTGACCGTCGTGTCTCTCGCTACCCGAAAAGCGCCCGGATAAATCACCACCTCAACCCAACCGTCGTAATAATCCAGCCCAAGCCGCAAAATCAGCAGGCAAGCCTGGGCTGCCACGCTCACCGCCATTTCCGGGGACACGGTCAAGCCCTGAACGCCGATGATATCCTTGCGGTGTAAAAACAAGGTGGTCAGCTCCCGCAGATGGGCCCTTTCCACAGCGCTCAGGCCGTTGAAGATATCGGCCTCTCGCATCAGGGTTTTCCACACCTCACGAGGAATGGGATAGTGCTCAAGCGTATATCGAATGCGCTGATGCTCGAACCACTTCATGGCGAATAAGGGAACGATATGAAAAACCCTTCATGCAATTTAGGCATAATCACTACCGTGTCGTGGCGCAAGTCTGCTCCTCGGCCTTATGCAACGCTTTACAGCTTTACCACTTCGCATTCAAGCCGAGAACTACCAAGCCCTCACACGGCCCGTATCAACGTGCACAAAATTTGATGCGGGGTAATAGCCGACGCCCCCACGTTGCAACGAGATAGCCGCCAGACGCAGTTGATCCAGCCGGATACCTTCAATGCAAATATCAATCGCCTTGCCCTGCATGTGCAAACTGCGCTTGGCGACGCCGCCTGAGTTGGCTGACAACACTGCATTGGTTTTAGGCGAACGGTAGCCTGAAATAATCTGAAAGGGTCGCGGCGTAGCTAGCACACCCTGCAATGTATGCAGCATGTCAAGCAAGGGTAACTCTATCGGCAGAATATCGTTTGTGCGGTGATCACGCAGAATGTGGTTGATATCGACCAAGGCCTCCGTCAGATAATCACCTTCAGCCCAGTAGCTGGTCTTAAGGCTTTCTCCGGTATGCCGATTGTAAAAGGACAGCTCGCGCATGCCGGTTGCTTGTTGAACAGACGCTAAGGCAGGCCTGCTAACCAAACCTGCCAACGCCAGTGACGCACCCGCCTTTAACCAGTGACGTCGCATGTGGCAAATAGAATGAGAACGGCTCATGCTTGCTGGATCCTCCATTGAATATGTGTCAAAAGGCAGTCACATGGCAGTGACATCGGGTAGCGTGACATCGCGTGCTATGCCTTCTCTCAGTTTCAACACCTCTGCCGCTTGCGCCCAGTCAATGCGATCAACCAACATTTTCTGGCGAGCCAACTGTTCTAACGCAGCCATTGAAACACCCCCACGATTATAACTGTCCCGGTGTACCTCTATGAAAACACGCCCTCCGACTTCGGTTATGAGCAACGGGCTGTAGATAATGCGTCCCGGGGTCCCCAGCGGAATTTGCGCAAAGAGTACCTCAATATCGTCAGGATGCAAACGAATGCAACCATGACTTTGAAAATGATAAACGCTCGCCGGGGCAAGGGTGCCATGAATACCGATGGATTCCAGACTCAATCCCAGCCAGTATTTTCCAAGTGGATTATCCGGCCCCGGTGGCACCGTCGTTTTAACCACCTGCCCCTTCTGCCGCATCTCTTCTTGAATGGATCGCGGCACAATCCACGTTTTGTTATCCGACTTGTTGACCACACTAAACGCCCCCCGTGGCGTAGGCCAGCTTGGCTTACCCAGGCCGACCGGATAAGCCGCTACCAGTTGAAGCTGCGGCTGTGATTGCCGCTGTATCTGTGGCTGAGCCAGAGACTGGACACCCGTCGATACATCGACTTGAACATCGCGAAAAAAGTACAACATTCGCTGCGGCAAGTTAATGAGCAATCCTTGCGCCAACACCTCTGGAACAATATGCCGATTATCAATGGCTATCGTTTGCCCCGGGACGAGTGTTGCATGAAGCTTCAAGGCATTC
>JAUSQB010000239.1 GCA_030652715.1 Rugosibacter sp. | reverse complement strand
AAAACGC
Organism: Rugosibacter sp.; assembly: GCA_030652715.1. GTDB lineage: Bacteria > Pseudomonadota > Gammaproteobacteria > Burkholderiales > Rhodocyclaceae > Rugosibacter. The sequence goes on along the minus strand of JAUSQB010000239.1, from coordinate 1,325 downwards.
TCAGCTTTGCAGAACTGAGATTCCGCTTCGCGGGCAGTTCTCCTCGCCGTAGCGGATGGTGATACGGCGCGATGTAATGCGCAGGCCATCATTGTAGGCAACCAGGGCAAAGGGTGGGGTGCTTGGTTTAGAATAAGATATATGACTCAGACTCCGATCAAGTTGCCGCAGGTGCCCTACAAGCCCTCGCGCCAGATACGCTTTGTCACGGCGACATCGTTATTCGATGGCCATGATGCATCAATCAACATCATGCGTCGCATTCTGCAAGCGACCGGGGTTGAGGTTATCCATCTTGGTCATAATCGTTCGGTCGATGACATTGTTACCGCCGCCTTGCAAGAGGATGCGCATGGCATTGCCGTATCGTCTTATCAAGGCGGGCATGTCGAATTTTTCAAGTACATGATTGATTTGCTCAAGGCCCGTGGTGGCGAGAACATCCAGGTGTTTGGCGGTGGCGGCGGGGTGATTGTTCCCGCAGAGATTCAAGCGCTGCATGCCTATGGGGTGACACATTTATATTCTGTTGAAGAAGGCCAGGCATTGGGTTTGCAAGGCATGATCAACGATATGGTGATGCGTTGTGATGCGGTCACTACTCAGCCTGCGCCGCCGGATTGGACAGCGCTCGAAAGCGGTGATCGGCGGGTGTTAAGCCAAACCATTACGGCGCTGGAAAACGGCGTATGGTCGGTGCAAGACAAGCAAGTGTTGTGGGATAAAGCCGCCGCAAGATCGATCAGCCAGCCAACGCCGACTTTAGGCATTACCGGCACGGGCGGCGCGGGGAAAAGTTCGCTGACCGATGAGCTGATCCGCCGTTTTCGCCTGGATCAAAACGATCGTTTGCACATCGCCGTGATTTCCATCGACCCTTCGCGCAAGCGGACGGGCGGGGCATTGCTGGGAGACCGCATTCGCATGAATGCGATTGGACACCCGAACATCTATATGCGCTCCTTGGCGACGCGTAATTTTGACAACACTGGCGGCAGCGAAATTTCTCGTGCGCTGCCAGATGCGCTTACCGCCTGCAAAGTCGCTGGTTTTGACTTGATCATTGTGGAGACTTCCGGCATCGGCCAGGGGGACGCCGCCATTGTGCCGTTGGTGGATTGTGCCTTGTATGTGATGACGCCGGAGTTCGGCGCAGCTTCTCAATTGGAAAAAATCGACATGCTCGATTTTGCGGATTTTGTTGCTATCAACAAGTTTGATCGCAAGGGTGCCGAGGATGCGCAGCGCGATGTGCGCAAGCAGTATCAACGCAACCACGAGCGCTTTGCTGAGAAAACCGAGGATATGCCGGTGTTCGGCACCAT